>CAJCHQ010000214.1 GCA_903970295.1 Bryobacterales bacterium | reverse complement strand
CAAGGCGATTTCCACTGCACGAACAGGCAAAGTCAGAATCTCGACGAGATTCTCCAGCGTCACTGGTCCACAGTGAGCCATCCATCCTTGCAGCACAGATAGAATGATCGTTTCGTCCGGCAGATCGGCTGCAGCGATGGTTGGCATTTTCGATGCAAAACGCGCATCCGGAAAACACTGAGCAAATGATTTCGCCTTCTCCGCCGCCACCCAAAATTTCGAACCGTTGGCGGTTGCTATTTCGGCGCGCCGCTCCAACCTCAGAGCCTCGAAAAAAGCACGCCAAGATTGCTGTGGAGAAGGGCGCGACCAATCTGGCAATTGCTCAGGCAGAACAATCACTGTTTGCATAAAGTCATGCAGTTCATCGGGGTCGCGAATATCCGGCCACGCTTCTTCAACAACCGTGGAGATTGCACTTTCATCCAGTCGACCAACTTCACGCACAACTGCATCGGGCAGCATTCGCCGCATTTCGACTGCCCGTGCCCTTCGCTCTTCGAGAGGCGCATCATCTAAATAAGCATAAGGATTGGCATTGAGAATCTCATGCGAAAATACAGAGGGCATAGCCGTGTCCACGGCCAGACATCGAATAGCACCACAGGCAATGCCATCGATAACCGCTTCCAGTCCCTCGATATCCATTGCTTCAGTAAGAACGTCTTTCATCACTTCATCGACCAGTGGATGAGAGGGCAGCTCGATGTCTCCTTCCTGATTGTCCCCACAAGCAGCAGCCGCGGGGAAGACCGCCGCCATCAAGTCGTCTGAGCGCAGTCGTAATAGATTTGGTGGCACTTTTTGCCCATTTTGGAAACGCAATAAGGCCAACGATCGGGTCGAGTCCCATCGCCAGCGGGTAGCAAAAATGGGAGATTGAAGAGAGGCCTGTTCCAAAGTGTGCTTTAAATCATTCTTGGCAATATAATAGAAAACATCGGCAAGTGGAAAACTGTGCTGTTCAGCCAAAGCGATATTCAATCCGTTATCAGTGGCAGCCGCCTGCAATTCGAAGTTGAAACTGCGGCAGAACTTTTTGCGCAATGCTAATCCCCATGCCTTATTTATGCGACCACCGAAAGGCGCGTGAATGATCAACTGCATGCCACCGGATTCGTCGAAAAAGCGTTCGGCAATGACTAGATTGTCAGTCGGCACCGCACCAAGGAGAGTACGACCCTGCACTATATATTCAATTATCTGCTCAGCTCCGGCATGATCCACGCTGCATTCGGACTTCAACCAGGAAACGGCGTTCGATACTGCTTCGGTTTCAGGGTAAGACATAAAGTCGGCAGGCACGCTTAAAGTCATTTCACTGACCAGTCGCCGTACTTCACCGACATGATGCGAAAGTTCAGCGGTGCGCGCCGGTGCTTCGCCCATCCAGAAGGGCACAGTTGGGGCTTGCCCGTGCGCATCTTCGACAGATACTTTAGCGGCTGCACCGTGAACCCTGCGAATGCGCCAAGACGTATTACCTAAAAGAATGATGTCGCCCTTGTTACTCTCCACAGCAAAATCTTCGTCCAGAGTGCCAACGACTGTACCATCAGGCTCAGCCACGACCTGGAACAAGTTCGATTCCGGTATGGCACCACCACCGGTGATAGCAGCCAACCGTGCACCGCGCCTGCCCTTCAAACGATTGTTCACCTGGTCCCGCAAAAGATAGGCGCTGTAACGACCGCGACGAGCTGAAATTCCTTCAGACAGCATGACGACTACACGATCGAAGTCGGAGCGAGTCAGGTTTCGATACGGGTAAGCGCCACGAATCAGCTTGTACAGCTCGTCTTCGTCCCAGTCTTCCGCTGCACACATGGCCACGATTTGTTGGGCGAGTATATCCATCGAACATTCTGGAATCACTAACTGATCCAGATCTCCCAGTCTGATTGCTCGAATCAACGCAGCTGATTCGACCAATTCATCTAGCGTCAGAGCGAAAAGTCGTCCCTTTGGAATTGCCCCGCGCCAGTGTCCAGCCCGCCCGATTCGCTGCAGAGCGGTAGCAATCGATCGTGGAGAACTGATCTGGCAAACCAGATCGACAAAGCCAATATCGATCCCTAACTCCAGAGAAGCTGTTGCGACCAGAACTTTGATCTCACCGTTTTTTAATTTCCGTTCGGCATGCAAACGGATTTTTCGCGACAAACTACCATGGTGAGTGCAGACGGCGTCCTCGCCGAGCCTCTGTCCCAGGTTCATGGCGACACGTTCTGCTTGTTTGCGGGTGTTGACAAACAAAAGCGTGGACTTATGCTCGTTCACCAGTTGCACCAGCCGATCGAAAATTTCGTCCCATTGATCGTTAGTGGCCACAGCACTCAAAGGACTGGCTGGCACCTCCAGAGCGATATCCATTTTTCGTCTGTGACCGACATCGACAATTACCGGTGCATGCTTGCTTGAACCAGCTAGAAAGTTAGCGACTAATTCGATCGGTTTTTGCGTCGCAGACAAGCCAATCCGGGTCGGCTTTTTCAATGCCAAATTTTGCAAGCGCTCAATCGATATCGACAAATGAGCGCCGCGTTTGTCATCAGCCACAGCGTGAATTTCGTCAACAATAATGGTTTCGACATTCTCTAAAACTTTTCGACTTTTCTCCGCCGTCAATAATATATATAAGGATTCGGGAGTCGTAACCAGAATGTGGGGGGGATTGCGCAACATCTTCTGACGGTCGGAAGCGGGTGTATCGCCGGTGCGCACCGCGGTGCGAATGGCGCTCATCTTGATTCCTCGTTTTTCAGCCAAGGCCATGATCTCGGTTAATGGTCCATCGAGATTTTTTTGAATATCGTTACTGAGAGCCTTGAGCGGAGAGACGTAAACAACCTCAGTCTCATTTTTCAGCCCCCCGCTGACAGCTTGTCGCACCAATTTATCGATGCAAGCTAGAAACGCCGCCAGGGTCTTGCCTGATCCTGTAGGGGCTGAGATTAAAGTCGTTTTTCCGGCAACAATATGCGGCCAACCCCCGAGTTGAGGCTCAGTGGGCGTACCGAACTTCGCCACGAACCAGTCGCGGACGAGAGGATGCGCCCATTCAAGACCGTTGAGTGCGTCGTCAACCATAGATGCAATTGTAAGCCGAAAGCTCGGAACCTGCTGAGGGGTTCAACGTCTTTCTCAACCACACGGATAGAAAGTACTGCAAAACAGCCACAACAGACGACATTGTTTCCCTAACAATCGACATGTATAAGAAGGATGTCCGCCATGAACAAGTTTGATCTAATCGACTATCAGCGCCAAGCCCGCACCCGCACCTTACCGGGCGCATTATTTCAACTTTGGGAAGATGTGTGCCGATTATACGATCGTGGATTAATCGGCAGCTATGAGTTAGAAGAGATGAAAGCCGTCATATGGCCGAACTTGCAGGCGCTTTCTGCTTTGCGCGATGAGATCGACACATCTTTCGCGAGTAGCAAAGCAGCGTAGTTCCTGAAAGTAAAATTTCCGAGAAGTGCAACCTGAGTAGTGCAGTCTACGTCTAAGCCGCAGTTAAAAGTAATTGCACCAACGAGTGGAAGTATGAAAATCGACAAGGACGCACTACAAAAGTATCTCGACAGATTGGTCATGGATAATGATCCAGAGGATCTGCAGTCGTGGTTACAATTGATTTCAACAGCCGAACACGCCGTTTATCAACAAAATGTTTTTGCTGCCGAGGAGATTTACAAAATCTCTTTGAATTTCGCCGAAAAGCGTATGAGTAAGGAAGCTTGCGTAAACAGCCTTCTCTGCCTTGGCCGCATGTATCAGGCAGTTGGTCGTCAAATGGAAGCTGATACAGCGCTTGCGCGTGCAGAAAAAATCTTCGAAGAAGCCCAGGGTCGAGCTTAATCAAAGCCGACCTCTCATATAAACTTGAAATTGATTCAACCTTACTGTCATCAAGTGGCGCCGGAGCCATTTTGGCATGGCGTGCCACCTTGTTAACATCTAAGAAAGAAATAGATTAAATCGCGACGATGAGACGATAATGTCGGTTTGCGGCTGCGTTGCGAGGTAATTCAAATGACCACACTTACCTGGTCGGGAGAGAAGGTCAAGACTTATGAGGTCAATGGTGACTTCGGTATCGAGCATTTAGCTGTGACCGAGATCGCCGCTCCGGCTCTGAAATCGAATCAAGTGCGCATTAGAGTGCACGCCACCTCGCTCAACTTTCGCGACCTGATGGTGGTCAAAGGTTTATACAACCCGAATTTGAAAAAGCCGGCGGTGCTCCTTTCAGATGGAGCTGGTGAAATTCTCGAAGTCGGAGATTCTGTCACCCGAGTCAAAGCCGGCGATCGTGTCATGGGTTGTTTCATGCAGAAATGGCTTGCTGGAACTCCTGACGCAGACGTGGCTCGTTCAGCGCTGGGAGGCGGGGGACCGATGGGTATGTTGGCAGAATCAGTTGTTCTACACGAGGATGGAGTGGTATTGATACCGGAGCAGCTTTCTTTCCGAGAAGCAGCAACCTTGCCTTGTGCTGCGCTCACCGCCTGGCATGCATTGATTCATGCCGGCCAAATCAGGCCCGGTGACACAGTTCTCACGCAAG
>CAJCHQ010000213.1 GCA_903970295.1 Bryobacterales bacterium | reverse complement strand
GCGGGGGCATTCTGCACTGCCATTCTTTCTCCCTTTGCGCGTGCCTACCGCCGACTATTGTTCTTTTGGAACACTGAAATTTCTATGCCCCCTTTGCCAAATGACTAAGCATTATCGCTCACACCCAGTGACTGATAAGGTCGCAAGCGGCGAAACCCGACAAATGGCTTAGTTCAGGCTAAAGTTTCAGGCTCTACTTACCTGTTTTTCGCCGTCTCGACTTTTCTGTCTTTCCAGTCGGGAAAGCGCTGTGATTGCTGCCTCAGCTAGTGTTTCCGATAATGTCGGATGGGGATGAATGGCCACTGCCACGTCTTCGAGAGTGGCGCCCATTTCGATCGCCACGACAGCTTCGGCGATCAGCTCACCGGCGCGCGGACCGACCATGCCAACGCCAAGCAGCCTGGTCGTTTTGGGATCGTAAATCACTTTCGTCTGACCAACTGGGTCAGCTAATGTCATTGCCCGACCGGAAGCCGACCAGGGAAATTTGGCGCTGGCAATCTCTGTCCCAGCTGCTTTCGCTTCGTTTTCGGTCAAACCGCACCAGGCGACTTCCGGCTCGGTAAAAACTACGGCCGGAATGGCGCGATTGTCGAAAGCCGAAGAGCGTCCGGCCAAAACTTCTGCCGCCACGACGCCCTGGCGCATCGCTCGGTGAGCCAGCATTGGTTGCCCCGAGACATCGCCGATGGCAAGAATGCGTTTGTCTGCGGTGCGGCAGCATTCATCAATTTTGACGAAGCCTGCCTGATCGATTTCCACTTGTGTGTTTTCCAGACCGAGATCAGCACTATTCGGGCGTCTGCCAACTGCAATCAAAACTTTGTCGAAGCTCTCTTCGGGCGGTACTCCCTCGCCTTCCATCGTCGCTTTCACGCCGTTGCCCGTGTCTTCGAGTGACGTGACGCGGGCGTTCAAATAGATTGATTTGAAAGTCGAAGCCAAATGATTGGCCAGCGGTTTGACCAGATCTCTGTCTACCCCTGGTAAAAGACCGTCAAGCATTTCCACCACCGTCACTTCGGAGCCTAGAGCCGCATAAACTGTCCCCATCTCCAGTCCGATGTAGCCACCGCCCACAACCAGAAATTTTTTCGGAATGTTCTCGAGGTCGAGGGCACCGGTTGAATCGACGATGCGACTGTTCTTCGCATCGGCTTCGTTCTTGAAAAGCTTCGGCAACTTGGTTGGACTGGAGCCTGATGCAAGGATGCAGTGTTTGAATTTGATGCGAACCGAGCTTTCTCCCTCGCATTGCACTTTAAGACTGCGCGAATCTTCGAAGCGGGCCTCTCCGTGAATGATTTCGACACCTGCACTCTTGCACATGCCGATAATGCCCTGGGCCAATTTGTCAGTGACTCCAACCTTCCAGGCGCGCAATTCGTCCACGTTGATTTTCGGTTTTTCGAAATGCAAACCGAATTTGGCAGCGGCTGCGCTGTTATTGATCACTTCTGCCGCGTGCAAAAGTGATTTGGATGGAATGCACCCTTCATGCAAGCAGACGCCACCCGGTTTTGGCTTGGCGTCGACCAACACGGTTTTGATTCCCAGCTCCGCCGCCCGCAACGCCGCGGTGTAGCCGCCTGGACCACCTCCCAGCACAGCCAAATCGACTTCCTGAACCATTTCTCCCACTACCATGAGTTATGCCTCCAAGACGAAAGTAAAAGGTTCGCGCAATTTTTTCACTACGTGTTGTACGAAGTATGCAGCCTCTGCACCATCGGCGATGCGGTGATCGAATGAAAGTGCCAATGGCAAAATCAGACGGGCAACGATATTGCCTTCGTGCACCACTGGTTTCAGTGCCGCTTTGGCCATGCCCAGAATCGCGGCCTCAGGGAAATTGACCATTGGCGACATACTGGTGCCGCCGATCGATCCGATATTTGTCACGGTGAACGTGCCGCCTTGCAGCCGCTCCAATTCGATTTTACCGGAACGTGTTTTGTCGGCGATATCAGCCAATTCGCCGGCTAATTCGATTATTGTTTTTTGGTCGACGTGCTTAATGACCGGCACGATCAATCCGCGCTCGGTAGCCACTGCAACTCCGATGTTATAGAAATGCTTGAAGACGATTTCGCCCGATTTTTCGTCGAGGCTGGCATTGAATTGAGGATATTTTTTCAAAGCACTGGCCAGGGCTTTTAGCATGAAAACAGTCAAGGTCAGGCGACCACCGTGTTCTTTGACCAGATTTTCGTAGCGGGCGCGCAGGGCATCCAGCTCGGTCACGTCCACCTCATCGCAGATCGTCACATGCGGAATGTGAGTCCAGGCTTGCGTCATATTGATGGCGATCTTGCGGCGCAATGATTTCAATGGAATACGTTCGACCGGACCGAACTTGGAAAAATCTGGCAAATCCACTGCCTGGGCGGCCAGCTGTGCGAAATCGTGAGAGCCACTCGCGGACTCGCTCTCATTTGCATTGCCGTATTTATTAGCCAATGAAAATGGTGCTTCTTTCGCTGCTTCTGGTTTTTGCCCGTTGCTTTTGCCAGTCGATTGATCGTGGATGGCGCGATGGCCACCACTGGCGGCAAAGCCCGTGACGTCCTCGTTGAGCACCCGCTGACCGGGTCCGCTACCTTTGATCAAACGCAAGTCAATGCCCATCTCGCGCGCCAGCCGTCTGGTCGCTGGTGCGCACGGAACCGGCAATCCTTCGTTAACTACTTGTGGTTGGGCAATCGGTACGTTAGTCGATTTGCCGTTGCCCGAATTTACTGGTGCCGCACTAGCGGGCGCCACTGCCTTTTCAGGAAGAGCCTGCGGTTTGCTCATTGCGTCTTGTGCAGGCGCTTCGCCGACTGCGGTTTTTTCGCTCGCCGACGCCTGGGAATGTGCTTGATCGCCACCGACGTTGTAGCTGACCATGACACTGCCAACGGTGACCATCTGGCCGGGAGTGACGTGCACTTTTTCGATTTTGCCTTCATGGGGTGAAGGAATTTCAACCACCGCCTTGTCGGTTTCGACTTCGAAGATCGGTTGATCCTCCTTGACGGTTTGACCCTCTGAGACCAGGATCTTGAGAATCTCCGCCTCCTGAATGCCTTCACCGAGGTCGGGCAGAATGAAATCAACGGCCATCAGAAGCTACCTCTTTCTTAGAATGCTAGGGTTTCGCGGCAGGCGGAAAGAATGCGCTCCGGGTCAGGAAGATAAGCGCGTTCTTTGGAAAAATAGGGGATCGGCACATCGTAACCGGTCACTCGCTTGATTGGTGCTTCAAGAAAAAGAAGCACTTTTTCGTTGATGCGGGCGATTATTTCGGCCGCCATTCCGCACGTGCGTGGTCCTTCGTGCACAATGATGCAGCGCCCCGTCTTTTTCACCGAAGCGACGATTGTTTCTGTATCCAGGGGAGCAATCGAAAGCAGATCGATTATCTCCGGTTTGATCCCGTCTTCTTCCAATTCTTCGGCGGCTTCTCTGGTCGGGCGCAAACTGGCTCCGTAAGAGATCAGTGTGATGTCTTTACCCTCTTTTACCACCTGAGCTTTGCCGATTGGCATCAATTCGATTTGCTCGGGAACGTTCTCTTTGAATAATCTGTAAACCGCTTTCGGCTCGTAGTAGATGACTGGATCCGGATCCTGGATGGCCGCGTGCAGTAAGGCTCTGGCATTCCGGGGGCCGGATGGAATCACCACTTTCAGACCCGGTGTGTGTGCGTAAATCGCCTCGCGACTTTCAGAGTGATGCTCGATTGCTCTGATGCCACCACCGTAGGGTGCACGCATTACCATAGGCACCGTCAGCCTGCCGCGGGTGCGATTGCGGAAGCGGGCTGCATGCGATTCTAGTTGGTGGTAATTGTAATAGTCGAAACCGGAAAATTGAATTTCACACACCGGACGCAGTCCATAAATCGCCATACCGATGGCCGTACCGATGATGCCTGATTCAGCCAGAGGCGTGTCGATCACGCGCTGATCGCCGAATTTCGCATGCAGTCCCTCGGTGATTCGAAAAACACCTTCATCGGCGCCCACGTCCTCGCCCATAACCACGACTCGCTCGTCTCGATCCATGGACTCATGCAAAGCTAAATTGATTGCTTTCGCCATGTTCATTTCGGCCATTTTTAAAACTCCTTGTCATGCGTTACGCTGCTTTGACCAGGGCACCGAGGCGCTCCGGCGCCATCTTAGATGGAGGCTGGGCTCGGTGCTTTCTTTTCTTTTTCGGATTTTGATTTCTTATTCTTTGCCAGATGAGCACTGAGTTCATCTCGTTGTTCGAGAAGATTTTGCGGCAGTTCAGCATACATATAATTGAACATGTTCAGTGGATTCAAAAGTTCTTCGCTCTTGGCCAGCTTCTCGGTTCTTTGCACAGCGGCTTTGATTTCAGCGTCTATCTCTTCTTCCATTTTGTTTCGCTCGGCTGCGGTCAGTGCTCCTTTCGCCTCCAAATAGATCGCCAGCCGTTTGAGAGGTTCGCGCGTCAACCACAACTGCCCTTCCTCTTCCGAACGATAGCGTTTCGGGTCGTCGGCAGTCGTGTGCGGCGTCGTGCGATAAGTCAAACACTCGATTAAGGTCGGACCTTCACCGCGCCTGGCTCTATCTACTGCTTCTTTAGTCGCCGTGTAGACAGACAAAACATCATTGCCGTCTACTCTGATGCCCGGCATGCCATAGCCGATTGCCCTCTGAGCAACGGTTTCTGCCCGCATTTGTTTTTTGATCGGCACCGAGATTGCATATTGATTGTTCAAGCAGATGAAAACGACGGGGGCTTGAAAAACTGCTGCGAAATTAAGTGCTTCGTGGGCGTCACCTTCAGACGATGAACCGTCCCCGAAGTAAGTGAGAACCACTTTCTTCTCTTTTTTGATGTTCATCGCCATGCCGATCCCGGCCGCGTGCAGAAGCTGGCTGGCCACGGGCACGCACATCGGTGTGTCGTTGACGCCATCTGGTACTCTGGCGCCTTCTTCGAAGCCGTTCCAGTACAACATAATTGTTTCGATTGGCCAGCCTCGATAAAGCATACCGGCTAATTCCCTGTAGGCCGGGACAACCCAGTCTTCTTTGTTGATCGTGAACATCGATCCCATACTGATCGCTTCGTGCCCGGAAGATTGAGGGAATGTGCCCAGCCGACCCTGTCTTTGCATCATCAGCATGCGTTCGTCGGTACGCCGAGCAAGCAACATGTAGCGATACATCGTCTTTAAGTCATCGTTGCTTAATTTGGGCTCTAGCTTCTCGTCGAGCTTAGCGTGCTCGTCGAGAATCGATAGATGCTCGATTGTGTAGGGAAGGTCAATCGCTTTTCTAGGCATGGTAGTCACCGCTCATTCGTCGAGGCAGAGGTTTTTGCACCAGGTGTCTCCTTGTCTCAATGCGCTTCTATAGCAAAGCTGCTAGAATTTACGCACTTGACGATCTTGAGAAGACACAAAAAGTATGTCACAAGAGTGCCACCGATGCCAGGTATCGGCAGACTAAAAAGCGAACTCCGCACGATGTTGAGCGCAATTCTGAAGTTAACATGAAAGTTTCAAGTAAGCCCGAATGGCTCAAAGTCAAGTTACCCACTGGTCAACCGTATCAGCGCGTAAAAACTCTCATTGATGAGCACAAGCTCCACACGGTATGCGAATCGGCTGCCTGTCCTAATCGCGGCGAATGCTGGTCGCGAGGTACTGCTACTTTCATGATTCTCGGAAATATTTGTACGCGCAGTTGTGGCTTTTGC
>CAJCHQ010000212.1 GCA_903970295.1 Bryobacterales bacterium | reverse complement strand
CTTGATTGGGCCCCGACCTTGTGTCGCAAGTGAGGCGAACAAATTTAACGAAGCCGCGCAGCGCCGTTTTCTGGCACGTCCGGGACTAACCGGTCTTTGGCAAATAAGCGGAAGATCGGACCTTTCTTGGAGTGATGCAGTTCAGATTGATCTTTATTACGTCGAGAACTGGTCGATGCTTCTTGACATCATGATTCTTTGGCGCACAATTAAAGTTGTGATAGTCGGACGAGGCGCATATTAGTATTGTGAACTATTTGATATTCGTTACCAGTGCCGTGCGTAGCTAAACATGTCTGGCGAATTCGGAAAACGATGTTATGAGAGACGAAGTTTTCACCGTCGCAGTGTTTGGTGTTTTCAATGTATGGTGCTAAACGGTGATCCTCACCGGGTCAATTAAGGTAAACGCAAAATTGCAGTCGCCAGCTTCTTCAAAACCTAAATTTGGGTTACGCCGCATTGCCGTTATCGGTGCCGGTTATGTGGGTCTTCCCACAGCGGTAGTACTTTGCCAGCGAGGTCACGATGTCATTATCGCAGAGCGTGACCCGACGAGGCTCAAGATACTTCGTCAGGGAGACTCACCCTTCATGGAAACTGGTATCAACGAGCTGATTCGTGATGGCATTGCCTCAGGTCGTCTAAAAATTGTCGAGACTGCAATCGAGGCTGTTCAGGAGTCCGAATTTGTCTTCTTATGTGTCGCCACGCCGGAAGCGCCTGATGGATCGGCGGATCTTTCAATTCTAAAATTAGTAGCCTCTGAGATTTCACCGTACCTTGCAGAGGATGCAATCGTGATAAATAAGTCAACAGTTCCAATCGGTACCGCTGAATTGATCAGAGGAATCATTGATCGACCTAACGTAGCCATCGTCTCTAATCCCGAGTTTCTGCGCGAGGGAAACGCGCTCGCGGATTCAACATCGCCAGATCGTGTTGTTGTCGGCTCAGACAATAAGGATGCATTGATGCAAGTCGCTGAATTATTTGGTGGTTCTGGCGCACCTGTCTTGATGACTGACTCGACGACGGCTGAGTTGATTAAATACGCCTCGAATGCCTTCCTCGCAATGAAGTTAACTTTTGTAAATTCTCTAGCGAGCTTCTGCGAAGTTGTTGGTGCAAACGTTAACGACCTCTTCTTGGGAATGGGCCATGATAAAAGGATTGGATTTGAGTACTTGCAACCGGGTCCTGGTTGGGGGGGATCATGCTTGCCAAAAGACACGACAGCTCTTCTTCACATGGCTAAAGTCGCAGATTTTGACATCGAATTGATTCGGGCATCAATCCTGGGTAATGAAATTCACATTGATCGCGTTGTGCAGAAGATCCGCGCCGCCGCGGGTGGATCACTTGGGAATCGAACGATTGCTGTCTTGGGACTCACGTTTAAGGCAAACACGAACGACTTACGTGATTCGCCGGCAATTGAAATCACACAACGGCTCGTTGCTTCTGGCGCCCGGATACGAGCGTTCGATCCCTCTGTTTCAAAACTAGCTTCCGGTGAGCCTGATCTCATTCACCTTGCAGTTTTTGAAGATCCGTATTCAGCAGTTAAAGGCGCAGACGCAATAGCGGTCCTCACAGAGTGGCCGGACTTTCGCTGGCTTGATTTCGATCGAATTCGCGAATTGGCGTCAAATCCCAGCATCGTAGATGCACGAAATTTACTTTCTCCGGAATTAATTCGACATAAAGGGTTTTCTTATTCGGGAATTGGGCAATAGTTACGAATTGGGTTTCAGGGTATCTTTTAAACATTTGCGCTCATATCCCGATATCTCGCTGATGGTGGAAAGTTCCCCTTGAACTGAGTTCAAGGGGAACTTTCTAGAGTCAGATCGACTGGCCGTTTTGGAAACGATTTAGTCTCCCGAATATCCGTCGCGATTCATCCTTTTCAAGGATTGATTTCGTTCATCTTCTTGTTCCAAAGTAAGACAACAACTTCTGGTGACATCCTTTTCAAGCGCCGATCCCTGGCTTCATCGAAAAGTTCATTGTTCCCAATGAAGGTCTCACACGCTAGGACTGCCTTTTGGAACTCAAAAGTGTCATTAAATGAAGCCTTGGCTCCCACTATGAGATCGGGCACAAATTCGCTAAGGGCGTCGACATCCATGCAAGCAACAGGGATGTTTCTGACAGCGGCTTCAAATGCTGAAAGACAAAAGGTCTCGGATAGCGATGGATGAAGCAGAATGTCAGCTGATTCCAAAAGTGATGTCGGGTCATCTACAAATCCGTGAAAAGTGACTCTACTTTCCAGTCCCATCTCACGGAATGCTATCTCGACCGGATTGCGCAGTGGGCCGTCTCCTAACACATCGAGGGTAAAACGTTCGGGAAGAGCACGCATCAGCGCAGGAAGAGCGGTTGGATTCTTGATAGGAATGAGACCGCCAATCGAAATGAGTTTTCGATGATACTCGCCTGAATTTCTCGCTTCGTAGGGCAAAGGTTTTTCGTCCACAATATTTGGGATAATTGACACGGGTACCGAGTTTCCTACGCCATCGAGGACGCACAACTCTGTTACTCGTGAATTTACGATGATCAAGTCTGCACGACGGTATTTTCTGCGGCAAAGTCGATAGATTCGTTTGTAGTTTCCGTTGATTTTTATTCTATTGCGAGTGACACTTTTCTCCCAAATGATCACTCTCGTGCGTCGGAATCGAAAAATTGGCCAAAGACTTGTAGCCCATGAGCCAACGACAATTTCGTAAAGACGCTCTGAAGGTCGTGCATGACGCCTAATAACGTGGAAGAGAATTTCCATAATTCCTACATAAACGTCATTGTCAACGAGCAATTGATCAAAAACTACACTCACACCACGTCGCAAGACGAAGACTTCGATGTTGTGCGATTTTGACAATTCATTAATTAAGCGCACTCCCGAACGTTCGATGCCGGCGGGGAACTTGAGCTGATAGAAAATGAACCTGATTCGCAACTTCACCCTGCCTCTAATATTTCTTGCCTAGCTGCCTGAATTTGTGTAACTCCGTCAACTCCGCCTGCCATCAGAACAATGACAATCCAAAGTGTCGGATTCAGAGCTCCTGCATTCCAGGACATCTCTGTCACGTTGTATCCAAGAATCATGGCGATTGGAAACAAATCTTTGACAAGATCGAATCGATTTTCACGTTTGGCTATAAACCAAATGGACTCAATGAAGACTCCATAGAGGATGACAGCGACAAGACCCCCGAAGAAAATGAGGGCGAGGTACTCATCATTGGGGTATATGCCGTGAAAGTAACCAAGTTTCGCGAGGTTCGAATACTCCTTCTCGCTCATTCCTACAAGACTTGTTGGTCGAACAAATTGAAGGACTAAGGCCCACACTTCTTGTCGCCCGGAAAAAGCACCGCTTCGTGAATGAGTCACAATTTCAAGTGACCCAGCAGCAGAGAGGATAAATGCGCCAATGCCGAGCGGGCGGCTGGCGCGGTAACCGCGAATCGAGCCTACATGGATTGGTACGCAGGTGAAATAAACTGCGATTGAAAACATCGTCCCAATTGCGAAGGCATAGAGAGGCGATCGACTTCCAGTGATCGCCAGGATGATGCAGCAAATCACGATGATGAATCGTTTGGGCCAAGATTTCTTTAGTTGAAGTGCTAAAACCAAGGTCAACATCACGAAAATGGCAATTGCATTTTCGCTGTTGAAAATGCCCACATAAATCCGACCAGCGAACGTGCACTTTCCGGTAAGCGCGTTGCACTTTGACCATTCATTTCCTCGAAAAGTTCCGATGATTAGCGCCGCTCCGACAAACCAACTTGAAAGCTTTACCATCCGTGCGATGCTGTAACTGTTTGAAATGATCGCACTTACAAGACTCAACAAAATTAAGCCGGTCACGAAAAATTGAGCCGTCGCGGACTTCGTCGTTCCTGGTCCGAGGATGTCGCGGAGCAACAACCAAAAGGTGAGAAAGATGGCAGCCCACGCGGGTAGATATGCAAATGGTCTTGGATTTCGATTTGGACGTTGTAATTCAAGAACAAGAACTACAAATGACGTGACGCCCGTAATAATGTAAGCAATTTGAGAAAGTGATTGGCTCAAATAATAAATGATGGACGAAGCAAAAAACAAAGCAATAGGGGTCATTTGCCAAGATGATTGCTTCGGGTTTTCAGGTCTAAGCCGAAATGCAGCCAGCACAATCAGAACGCCTAAAGTTAATATCATTATGGAAATTTAGTTCTGCTCGAGATCGGTGCTTCGGCCTTCGACGGTTTTCGATGCATTAGGCGACCGAACAAATTTGGAGGCAGTAGTCCTGAAATCGCCAACAACATTGCCCGAGAAGTTGGCAACGGTCTAACCTTAAGTTCGTGAACACATTTCCTTATGCCGCTTACACTTCTCGCTTGGATCGCGTACCTTAAGGGTTGCCCAGCAATGAAATCTTGGTAAGTTTCGGCATCCCATAATGGTTTCATTGATTTTGCCCACCATAGCGAAGATGCCCAGTCAGATGATCTCGAAATTGATGAAGGAGAGTTGTAGTGTGTCGCAACCAGAACGTCCTCGAGTTGAAATACTTTCACATCTCGGTGCTTTGACAATCGGATGACAAAGTCCCAGTCCTGGTGTCGGGGGACTTCATATCTCCAAGGAACTTCTAGCGCAATAGAAGTCCGTAGCAATAGCGTGGATGTGTGCAGAAGATTTCGGTCCGCGTTTAGTCTCCGCCGATAAAACAAATAGCGCGCAACATCCCCACCCTGGTACGTGTATTTCGGTGAGACAATATTCGAAGTGTCATTTTTGGAATCTCCGCCGAAAGTAATTGTCCGGCACGAAATGACGGGTAAGCACTCGTTAATCTTCTCCATTCCTAATTTAAGTTGGGAAGATACTTTTGTGGGGAACCAAACGTCATCATCGTCTAAATATGCGACCCATGCCGTTTCGACCATCTTGGTGCCCAGCGCACGGAGTTCCGCAGCTCCTTTCCCGCGACCTTCGAAGTGAATCTTCACGCGATCGCTGCCAAGTTCCTCGATCTCTCGTTCTCGCTTTGATGTGTGTTGCCCAGTCACAATGATTATGACTTTGGTTGCCACTTCAAGTTGATTCAGAGCAGATTCCACCGCGACGCCTAAGCTTTGTCGTCCGGTCGTTGGCATGACGACTGTGACGTCTTCAATAAGCAACTCGTTTCAACCTTCCCAATCCGATGAACGATGAAATCGCAAGTCTTTGCCTTCGAAGATTATTTCATTTGTTGATCTAGATCGGAAGAGCACA
>CAJCHQ010000211.1 GCA_903970295.1 Bryobacterales bacterium | reverse complement strand
GTTTTCAGCATGAAGGCGACGACGATCGTCTAACAGACAGGCAGTTGGGCATTCAGATACGAAAACAACATTTTCAAAAAAGATAATGCCGAACAGTTGCTCCGAAAGCGCTGTCCAGGCTTGCATTTGAATGTCTATGTCTGGAGGCAAACGTGTTGGCAAAACATAGTCATTAAGGAAAACCAGGCGTCTGAGCCAACCCAGACTAAGCATCGTCCAATAGTGACGTATTGCATCGAAAAACTGGCTTGCCAAACGACTATCAGCCCACACCGAGAACTGAGAGCACTGTTTAGCATCGAGTTGACCTTGAAGTCTGATTAAGCGCCGACCGGAGACGCCGCTTAAAAGAGCTGAACCCGGCTTGGGTAGTGGCTGAGTGCAAATTTGAGAGCGAATCAAAGCACCGTTAGCAGCCTTGATTGCCACAACCCCTCGCGCACATTCCTCTTCCAGTGCGGCTCGGAGCGGGGCTCGAACGCCCAGGCGCATTGGCGTAATCATTTCCTCTTCGGTACGTTTCGAGAGTTCCTTCAAAAGCTCACCATCGACCAGCGCTCTAATCTGCGCATCAGAATCGGCGACAAGTTTTAGCAACATATCTCTAACACGCTGACTGATCGGTGCACCAGTACGCAACCACATCGGGTTCGACTGGCGATATTGAAATTGGGTTGCCAACTTCTTCAGTTTTGGCAACTGCGTTTCGAATTCGCCCCAAACATTTGACCAGACTTGGTCATGCAGACTTGCCGCCAACCAGGCAAATGTACGCTGGCGCAATTTATCTCGAACAAGCTGATCGACTATCGGGGGCATCAGAATCATCGATCTCGGACTTTGGCACCAAATAATTTGAGGAGGATCCAGTTTGAGTGTGTCATAGATTTTTAGCAGCTCGCCCTCCACAAAGTCACGATCGCAGTCGGCGCTGGCGGTGCACAGATTCTCCCGTTGCCGCCGAGATTGCGCCTCCCACCACTTTTCCTGTGCGGCGGTCAAAGTCGTTACTTTCATATTTGCCGAGAGATCATCAACTGAGCTGCACGTCGTTCTTCTTCATCATATCGATAACTTTCTCTTTTAAGGCTTGTTTGTCAACACCCAAAAGCGCAAGAGCGTTGCTCGGCTCAGTGCTGGTTTCGATTAAAGCGATCAGTACATGCCCCGAATCAACGAAAAGATCACCTCGATTCTGGGTTTCCTTCAAGGCTTTTTCCATCAGCAGTTCGGCCTGACTAGTGAAGGGGCGTTGCCTAAAGATGACGAGAATAGTGTCAAGCAATTTAGACAGCATTGGTCGTTTTTTTGGTTCCACCGGTTCTTCCTGATGAATTTGCCGCACCACCGACAAAGCTTTATCGTAGTCGATACCACTATCCAGAAGGGCCCGCGAGGCTGTTCCTTGTTGTAAAATCAGACCGCATAAAATGTGCTCGACGCCTGTGCGTTTGTGTTTCAATTTGCGTGCTTCTTCATTCGCAAAAACCAGAGTCGTCAGGACGTCCTCAGTCAAAGTCGGCTCTGGCTGCCGTGATTGAGCTTGTTCAGTTGAAGTTTGAGAAATAGCAGAACGAATCTTTTGTTCGAGTTCGCTAAGATCGACCTTGAATTTTTCCAAGATTCTTGCTGAAGCTTCGGGCTCTTGTATGAGCAGACCAAGCAATATGTGCTCAGCTGAAACATGATTGACACCAGCTTTATGTGCCTCCGCTAGAGCCTCCTCGAGCACTTTCTCAGCTCTTGGAGCGAGCGGAATCTGATCGCCCCAAACCATTACTGCACTCCGCCCGAGGAGCTGTTCAACAATACTGCGAGCCGCATGCACCTGGACTCCAGCATCCTGCAGGCTTTTCGACGCAAGACTTTTATCTTCGGCCAATAACCCGAGCAATAGCTGTTCGACGCCTACGGATCCGTATCCAAGGGCGCGCGCTTCGGCTGCCGCCAGCATTACAACTTTGATCGCTCCTTTCGTATATTTATCAATGCCACCAGGGAGAGTGCGCACCCGCGACTCGTCGGTCGGAACAGGCGGAGCGCCGATCCACAATTTGTTGGCTTCCTCAATCGATTCGGCAGCTTTCAATTCCAGCTCTTTCAGATCACATCCACTGCCTGAAAGAATCTGAAAACCTTTGCAGTCGGATAAACGGATCAATGAGATCAGCAGATGCTCTGTGCCGATATAGTTCATTCTCATATCGCGAGCGGCATTCCAGGCGCCTTCGAGGAGTTTCTTCGCGCGAGGCGTGAATGGCACTTCGAGGGTGGCGGGATCATGTCCTTTGCCGATCAATTTTTCGGCGGACGCGCGCATTGCATCCAAACTTATGCCGGCGTCAGCAAGGACTTTGCCAGCGCCGCTGCTTTCGTCTCCGAGCAAACCAAGAAAAATCTGCTCGGTGCCGACATAGTTATGACCAAGCCTGCGCCCCTCATCTTGTGAGCGCATCACGGCTTTAATCGCCTTCTTAGTAAACTTTTCAAACATGGTTTTGCCGATATATCGATGGCCGAGCCATGTATGCCCGGAATTGAGAGACAAGAAACCAGTCGATAAGGCTTGTTACTTAGCGGATCCTGCGGTGCCGTGCTTCTACTGGAAGCGCGCTCCCAAAAACTCTACCGCCGGCTTAAACGACAGATCTTTGTCGCCACCAACAAAAAGATGCACAGCATCAGGTACAGCTACGAATTTAGCCTGACGTCCATTCTTCTCCAACAGGGCAACGAATTTTTTCGATTCGGTATACGGAATCAAAGTGTCGCCAGTGCCGTGGATGCAGATGGTCGGCACAGCCGTCTTCACATAGGCGGCCGGCGAAGCCTGCCTGTAAAGTTCGGCGGCATGAGACGGAATATCGCCCATGTATTTGGCCACGAAAGGCTTGTCTAAGGTTGTCAGATCAATCACCGGACAATAAGCTACTACAGCACGGATCGGCACTCTCAAGTGATTGTCTTTTTGTCCATTCGGCAAATCTTGGTCAGGATTATACGCCGCTATCAAAGAGAGATTGGCTCCCGCTGAAATGCCAAAAAGCGCTATTTTCTGCGGGTCAATATCATAGTCTTGTCCGTGGGCAGCCATAAAATTGACAGCGTCTTTGACGTCGTCAATGCTGTGCGGAAAAGTACCTCCATCTGCCACCAATCTGTAATTGATGTTGTAAGCGGCAAAGCCCACGATTGCTAGCTTGATGCAAAGCTCCGCCGAGTCGAAATCATTTTTGTCGCCGGTCATCCAACCGCCTGCGTGGACGACGATAACCAGCGGGTAAGGTCCTTCTTTCTTTTTCGGCAAATACAGATCGCCGGAGCACATGCTGGATTTGGTGCTGTAAACCAGATTGCGAAATATTGTTCGCTTCTTCTTCACGGTAGGCTGCGGATTGTCGGACGATGCATTTGAAGAAGAAGATGTTCCTGACGAGGAGCCTGATGCCGAAGAACCTGCGGTGGGAGAACCGGCGGTGGGAGAAGCAGCTGTGGGAGAACCGGCGGTGGGAGAAGCAGCTGTGGGAGAAGCAGCTGTGGGAGTTGCTGCTGGAGATTCAAGCGAAGATCCTGCAGCGCCTTCGAGCGGCGAGGAGGCTGAAGACCGGGTGGACACAGATGTCGATCCAGACTGCGACAAACTCGAATCGGCAGGCATACTGCTAGGCGCCTGAGCGGTTGATGCTGAATGTGCCGACAGTGCCCATGGTCCAGCCGTCAGACCAAGGGCGAAAATTACTGCCGCTTTGCAGAATTTCAAGTTGGGAGCCTGGGCGATCACAAAATAATCCTCGATCGAGAAGGTCTAACAGTTTAGCATCCGCGTTCATCGCCAAAATCCAGCCAATCTCAGACCAGGTCGGCGGCTCGCACTGCCGGTAAATAACAGCTACTCGCCAGTCCCACCTGGTTTGATGAATAATTAGCGCAGCGTCGCGTCATTGGCAGCGACGTCGCGCTTGCCCTGACTCTTATTCGCAGCAGACAACATAGACCAAAGACGATCGACTCTCTTCGCCAGGTCTTGGCTGCTATCGTGATGTTCGTAAGGCACCAGCTTTTTTTCCAGACGCTGGACTCGATCTTCGACAGTGGCGTGAGGCGCACTATGTCCGAACACAAATTTTTCCATAACCTGAGCCCGATTCTCTAAACCCTCGACTGGCTCAGCTCCTGGCAAGAACGGATTTTGCACGACAGGCGCCGGCGCAGGTGCATTTTGTTGGGAATTGCGCCCGCCACCCATACCGCCGCCTCCCATGCCCATTCCCATACCGCGGCCCGGGCCCATTCCAGGTGGAAACATACCGTGCATCATACCCATGCCCATACCACCACCGCCGATACCACCACCACCCATGCCACCACCGAGAAGACTCATGAATGCTTTACCGATGGTACTACCCATGGAGCTTTTACCTGAACCGTTGCCTGTGTGTCCCCCGTTGTCGTCATCGTCTTGAGCCACCTGTTTAGGGCGGGAAGACCGTGCTTCGAGGTGATCCATACGATCACACAGTGCATCATTTTCCGAAGTCTTGCCGAATTCTTTCATCTCCAGGCGAGCGAGACGCGCCGGCAACGCTTCGCTGACGAAAGTCTTGCCCAAGAATTCCTGCTCTAAAGCCGTGACTTTCGGATAGTTACCAAAGTCGCCAGAATCATTGTCCGCTTGACCGTTTTGATCACCAGACAGACTTGGCTGCATGTTAGCCATGTTAGTCTGGAAATTCGTATTGCTGGCAGCCGCCGCTGAACGAGTGGGCTGTCCGCCGGCGTCATCGTCCGTGTAACTCTCGGGAGGAGGCGCCTTCGGTTTGGCAAATTGGTCTAATTTATCGATTCGATCGCAGAGATCCCCAGTCGATGCTTTGCCGAATTTTTTAGTCTCGAGCCGGCCTACTCTAGTCGGCAATGCATCGCTTTCGTAGGTCTGACCAAGAAATTGCTGCTCTAGCTCGGTCACTCGCGGGTAATTACCATATCCCAGGTCTGTATAAGTTGCGCGCCCCTGGGCAGTCTGACCGCTTCCTGGGCCGACCGGAGGATCAGCCGGCGCTGCCGGCGCAGCGGCCCAGCAGTTGTTGGGCAAAGGCGTCAGCAGGCCGGCTAGACAGAGGAACGAAGCCAGTTTTTTAGCGCTTTTCATTTTGGTTGCAGCAAGGTCCGGGGAGACATCTACATAGCAAAGAACTCTCTGAGACAGATGTCAATGAATTCCCCATAAGATTACATGGCAACTTCGATTATGAGTGACAATTCAGGTTGTCAGTTAGTCCCAGGAAAGCGCCCCACCTGTTTGATAGTCGATTACACGCGTCTCAAAGAAGTTTTTTTCCTTTTTCAAATCGAGCATCTCGCTCATCCACGGGAAAGGATTTTTGACACCCGGATACTCTTCGGGCAGCCCTATTTGGCGCATACGCCGGTTGGCTACATAGCGCAAATAATCGTAGAACATCTGCACGTTCAAGCCCAAGACACCGCGTGGCATTGTGTCTGCAGCATAACGATACTCGAGCTCAACTCCTTCTTTGATCAGATCGATGATTTCTTGCTGGAACTCAGGCGTCCATAGGTGCGGATTTTCAATCTTAGTTTGATTGATCAAGTCAATGCCGAAATTAAGATGCATAGACTCATCTCTCAAAATGTACTGAAATTCTTCCGAAGAACCGGTCATCTTATTTTGACGACCAAAGCTCAACATCTGAACGAAACCAACATAGAAGAAAAGACCTTCCATGATCACGTAATAACCAATCAAATTGCGGAGGAACCGGCGATCTGTTGCTTCGCTACCAGTGTGGAAATTGGGATCAGCCAATTCGGTCGTAAATTGCAATTGGAATGCGTCTTTGTCGTGTATGCAAGGAATCTCGCGATACATGTTGAAAATCTCGCCTTCGTCTAATCCCAGACTCTGCACGACATACTGATATGCATGCGTGTGAAGCGCTTCCTCAAAAGCCTGCCGAAGCAGATATTGCCTGCATTCTGGATTGGTGATGTGGCGATAAATAGCGAGGACGAGATTGTTAGCTACGAGCGAATCAGCGGTTGAGAAAAAGCCGAGATTTCTCTTGATGATCGTGCGCTCGTCGTCAGTCAGACCATTGGGATCTTTCCATAGGGCGATGTCACGATTCATATTGATTTCTTGCGGCATCCAGTGATTTGCACAGGCATCGAGATATTTCTGCCAAGCCCATTCATATTTGAATGGCACCAATTGATTGAGGTCCGCACGCGAATTGATAATTCGCTTGTCATCGACGCGGATTCTACCGGCGTTGAAAGTTATTTCTTCGACCCCTGTCAATCCAGCCGCTGCTGGATTAGTCGAAACGGCAGGCACTGCAGTCGGAACTGGCACCGCCGGCGGGGCGTAGACAGATACCGAATGCACGGCAGCGGCTGACAGCGTACCAGCAGGTGAAGCCGCTGCCACAGCTTGAGCCTGGGCTGTCGGCTGAGCTACTGATGTCCCAGTCGATACCGGCTTGACAGCCGCGGTTGTTTCGTCGGCTGGAGTGGGTGTGATGTCGTCAAAAGTTAGCATTTTGCTCTCCATTGCTTTGGTATTACTGGCAGGCTTCGCATTCGGGATCGGTAATCAGGCAGGCTTTCACATTCGACAAGTCAGGACCAGCTTGTGGAGCGCTTGCCGCAGTGGTGCCGAATTGAGCGCTGACATTGGTGACAGTTGCTTTACTCGGTGCGGTTCCGACCGCTCCAGCGACGGCATTGAGTGCGTTTGTGCCGATTGTCGATTTTTCAGCCGAAGTCGCACTAGTGGTGCGCAGGTAATAGGTCGTCTTTAACCCCTTCAGCCACGCGAGTTTATACATATCGTCCAGTTTCTTACCACTGGGCTCAGCCATATACAAATTCAAACTCTGCGCCTGGTCGATCCATTTTTGTCTTCTTGCTGCAGCCTCGATCAACCAGCGAGGATCAGTTTCAAAAGCTGTGGCATAAAGGCGTTTCAGATCGTCGGGGATGCGCTCGATTGGCATTACCGAGCCCTCGAAATATTTGAGGTCATGAACCATCACTTCATCCCACAAGCCGCGAGCCTTTAAATCTTCGACCAGATATTCATTGAGCACGGTGAAGTCACCGGACAAATTGGATTTGACGAAAAGATTCTGGAAGGTCGGCTCGATCGATTGGCTGACACCGATGATATTAGAGATGGTCGCAGTTGGAGCAATTGCCAAACAATTGCTATTACGCATCCCCCATCGCTTGATACTTTCTCTCACTTTCGCCCAATCCAGACGGCCGGCACGATTGACTTCGATCGGCTGACCTCGCTCCACAGCTAGGATG
>CAJCHQ010000210.1 GCA_903970295.1 Bryobacterales bacterium | reverse complement strand
TTGCTTTGAATCCAACATTCACCGCCACTTCTTGAAAAACTTCACTGGCGTAACTGCGGGGCTCGTTCGAATTTTCGCCGCTTGAAGAATAAGAAGGTTTTGCATTCGCCCGCACCTCGACTCCATTATTATTGTATTTGCCTGTCAGAGCACTTTGTGCAACCAAGTCTGCAGCCGCGCTTGGTGTCGAAGTGTAGATAAGATTTTCCAAAGAAGCGGCTCCACATGTATTGAAGCTTCCCTGCCGGATAATCGATGGATCTGCAGCTTGACTCATGACCTGTTCGGCCAATCGCTGTCGATCGGCGACATCGACGGTGCCGTATTTTGCTGTCAAAAGATTTCGAACTGAATCATAGGTTTTTGAAACTTCCGAATTCGGTAACTTTCTAAACCTGGCTCTCTTCTCAAACGTGTCCATGTCCTTTATCAATTGGGCCGAGTCTTCTTTTGAAAGCTCTTTCTTTGCAGTCTGCTGTAAAAATTCTCGCGATGCTTCCAGGGTTTGCGACGGCTTAGCTGAATCAGAGGTCTGTTTGCTAGAGCGGTCGGATGGGTCAGGACGTAAGTCGGCAGTCTGGAAAGATTTCTTCGCGATTGGCGGCTGGTCGACTGCAAAATTTGACAAACCCAGGTCGGTAATGACTTGATGATCTCGAGAGCGCGCCAATTTGTTGCTAGTGTTCCAGTTCGCCTGGTCTTGCTTCGTACCGATAGCACCATACGGTGGTGACTGCGCTGCGCCGGCATCCGGGATCTTGTCGAGATTGATACTGCTTCGGTCGGTAACCACAGCGCGCTCCGATTACGGAATCTGGCGTATATAGTTCCAAGTTAAGTGATCGAAATTACGCCGGCGTGACGCAAATAGGATGAAAATGAAAGATAACTGAAAGATTGGCTCAAGTGGGGTTTCAAGCAGACCCAAAAGAGTGATACCGGTACAGGAAAAACTCGCGCCAATGTTTTATGATCCGGCCCATGATTATTCACCGTGGAGTCATTCGTATGAAATTGAGCGGATTGTTATTGTCGATCGTTTCCCTTGTGGCACTGTCAGCGGCGCCTTCAACAGCTGAAAGCGCAGCTTTACCTGAAAGCGGCACCTACTTTATAATTAGCGCATCGGCAGATCAGGCGATGCAGCCGGCTGGGTCCAGCGCTGGTCAAAGCGTATTGCTGTACGAGTTCAATCAAAGTGGTTCTCAGAAATGGACCGTCACGCGTAAAATCGATCCGTTGACCAAGAAACCGACCAATCGTTATACCATTCGGCTCGCTGGTGAAAACACAGATTTATATTTCCAGCCGCATCCAGTCATCGAACGCAGCGCGATGATCAGCAATGGACCATCCGTGTTCGTCCTGGAAGCCGGGGAGGACGGCGACATGATCAAAAGCGTCGCTCGCAACGGAGACGCACTCTTCCCAATTCCCAATCCGCCAATGAATGCTGAATTGCACTTCGGTGCCAGTGACGGCTCCGCCAAATTTCGTTGGAAGTTCGTCCCCACCAACTGATAGAACGACGGAGCAATTGCATGACCCGATCGGCAATCAGAAATTTTGTCGTCTTGGCGGTGACTCAATTTTGTTTGCTGACGTCGCAAATTTGCGTAGTGCATGCGCAGTCGATCGATAGCCGCGAGCCTTCGATGATGGTGACGAACGATCTCCGGGGTGAAGATGAGGCGAGAGGGCAAAGCTACTATTACGCGTTTGTTGGGGGGCCTGGTGATGTTGTCGTGTCAATCGACGGCTCGACTGATTACTATTCTTCCAGTATGCACGTGCTTCTCAGCGACAGCTCGGCTCGTCAGCTCGCTGACGTAACGGCAAACGCAACGACGGGCGGTGCTTCAAAAAGCGCGAAGGTCCATTTATCGACGCGAGAGCCAATAGTTCTGAGAGTGATGTTCGATTCCAACGTCGGCGTTCATGTTAAATGGGAAGTTCATCTCGCCGGTGCTATTTCATTTAATGCCGATACTGTTGACGTAGGGGACGGTGCCAAGGCAAAAAGGCCAACTGCGATCCATAAAGCTGCAAGTAGTGAAAACAGCCTAAGCAATATCCAAACAGCAAACACCACGGAATCGGGAAGCGACTCATTAGCCAATGCTGAAGCGCAAGGAGCCGCCGCTGCAGCTGTGTCAAAAGCTGCCGCAGTGGTATCGAAATCAGAAAGCGACGATGGAGATGCAAGCGACAATGCGCCAAATAGTGACACTCCTATCGAAGACAAGTGGGCATTCATTGTCGGAATCAGCAAATTTCAAAAGCCGGAGATCAATCTTCGCTATTCATCGAAAGACGCTAAAGACCTTTACGACTATTTGATCAAAGAAGCACATTTCGCCCCCGACCATGTGCAACTTCTGCTGAATGAACAAGCTACAAAAGAAAGGGTGATGGCCGAGCTCGGCGACAAGTGGCTGCCTCGGGTAGCACATCCAAATGATCTGGTGCTGATTTTTATATCGAGCCACGGAAGTCCATCACAGATGGATCTTGAAGGTCTCAACTATCTCGTCATGTACGATACTGATCCCGACAGTTTGTATGCAACCGGATTGCCGTTGCAAGAATTGGCATCTGCGGTCAAACAACGCGTACACTCCAATCGAGTTGTCGTAATTATTGATGCCTGTCACAGCGGTGCCGCGAATCCAGCTAAAGGTATGCACTTTGTTGGAAACGTCGATAGCACTGCTTTGCTGCAAGGCACCGGGCAACTGATAATTTGTTCGAGTAAGCCCAATCAAGTCTCGTGGGAATCCAAACGCTACGAAAATGGGGTGTTCACTCGGCAGCTGATTGAAGCACTGCGAAGTCAATCGGGCAAAGCGACACTTGGACAAGTATTCGATCGCCTGAGAGAATCGGTCCAGTCAGAAGTGTTAGAAGATCGCCGAGAGTTGCAGACTGCGGTGCTAAAAAGCAAGTGGCAAGGAGAAGGTTTGATTCTCACGACTCCGCCAACTAAGCCGCGCGCTGTTCCGTCAGATTTGAAAATTCCTCGGTGATGCAGACGAACTAGCAGACGAAACGAAAAATTGCGGTCTACCGCGTCAGTCGATGTCTAGAAATATCAGTCCAGGGTCGACCTCTGAGCCACCATCGCCCACAATGCCAACAATGATAAAAAGGCGCGCCATCGTGGAGATCAAGCTGCGCATTCCGTGCTCGATCCTCTTCGAGACATTTAGCAGTGACAAGAGTGCCAAGCTGCGAGTCTTTCGCCGAGAAGCACTCCCAGCAAGTTGGCCCGTTGAGGAACCCATAGCCAATACCGATTAGAATAAATGAGGTACACATCATTGTTGCGATCAGCGCCAGACTGTTGTTTTGCTGCAACCGCTTACTCCTTAATTTTTGATTGTGCCATCAAAGTTGATAGTCGGCAACGCTCGTTGCACGCAGTCCTCTGTGAAAAAACCGGACTTTTTCAATAGCTGTAAGAAATGGCAGATTGCTTCGTGACGTTCAATTCGAAAAGCTTGTTCAGGTAGAATCGAAAAGTCATTTTATATTCACCAAATGAATAGGACTTCCAATCAACGTTGCGCTCCGTTGGACCATTTGTAGCATCGTTAGGTACTTGATCTCGCCCCGATTTTTGTGCTTCACAACCCATTTTTGATTCAACATCTTCGGGTGAACTATTAGAGGTAATCCCGTTGAACAGTTCCCCTTCATAGGCGGATTGGTTGGCGAAACAATCATACGGATCATGTTTTATTCCCAAATACAGCCTGACACACCAAATGCGGTCTCCGGTCAGGCATACCCTGATTCCGGCTCCCGTGAAACATAAGACGTTACCGGGCTCATGTACAGGCTTGGCATCCGCCAACTAGTCTACTCGAACTGTAGAGAGAGAAGAGGAGGAAGATA
>CAJCHQ010000209.1 GCA_903970295.1 Bryobacterales bacterium | reverse complement strand
ACCGTCACTGATCGGGGTATTGACCACAGCCATCTGTCCAACCATGTCATCCACTTTGGCCTCGGTCGAGACTGCGCCCTTAATGATTAGAAAGCGAATAATACTTTTGAATATTTGAGAAACGCCCATGCTGCCGACGATAGCTGGGACTAAAGAAAAAACGCCGAGCCATGGTAAGAATTTTGCACAGATTGTGCCAAACACGCCAAAAAAGCAGAGAAAGAGGGCGATTGACATGGGACTGAGCAAGCCCAAAATCAGCATTCCCAGACGAGCGGATAAGCGAGGTATCAAGGGAGTACTGTGCATCGAAACAGATGGGTGATGAACGCCACCAAAAATAGTGGCGCGGGCGGCTCCCACTGAGATCCGTCCACCGTTGTTTCCGGCACCAAAATCATCGCCGCTGGTATCGGCGCCACCGGAGTCCGCTCCGCCCGCATCTGCGCCGCTACTGTCGGCTGCCCCGAAGTCATCGCCGCTGGTGGTCGAGCCACCATCTCCGCCGGCATCACCGCCATCTCCGCCTTCGCCCAAATTGCCGATAAGCACGTTGATGGCAATGAACGCGCCGCCTACAAGCATGCTCACCAGGTAAATTTGATTGAGAGTTCCAATCGGTATCATTTGTTGGGCGAGCCTCCTGAATGCGGCTCTTTAGCAGAACAGTACCCTTTATGGGCGCAAAGTAAACATTGAGCTATTGCTTGTGCCCGGTTTATAGTTGGTTTGACGGTACACTGACTATTCCTATTTCGCGGTCCCCTCTCATCAGTCTTAGCAGCATTAAGCGTGAAAGTCCCGGACTGATCAGAAATAATTAGCAACCCGTTCAGGTAGCAAAATTTGGAAGTCGTTTTTACTCACAACAACATGGATTTCGATTCGCTCGCTGCTCAATTCGCTGTGAGTAAAATCTATCCGTCTGTAAAAATGGTCCTTGGCTATCCTCTCGGTGGAAATGTCAGACGGTTCCTTTCCCTCTATCGAAGCAGTCTGCCGATCGTACAGGTCAAGTACATCGATTTTTCAAAAGTTTCGCGAGCCTTCGTGGTCGATTGCCAACATGCTGAAAGAATCGATGAAAACGCTCGCAAACTTTTGACTGGCGCTTTTGGCAAGCCCTGTCCTTACACGATTTTCGATCACCATGAAATCGATCCCGACGGGCTTTTCAAAGCAGCACAGGCTGATTCGATTATTGAGCAGGTTGGTTCATCCACGACAATTCTCGTTGATAAGCTTCGACAAAATCAAGTCGAACTCAGTGCCTTCGAGTCCACGCTATTAGCCACCGGAATCTACGAAGACACAGGCAGTTTGACATACAGAGGGACTACGGAAAAAGACGCACTATGTGTCGCCTACTTGTTAAAACAGGGTGCCGATCTGGGGATTGTTTCGGAGCACATCCGACCAAAAATGAGCGACGAGCTTGTCGACCTTCTGGAAACATTATTGGACAACACGCGCCGCATAGAAGTAAATGGAGTGCGTATAATCATTGCTCACGCCCAGCTGCCGAAGTATCTCGATGGGCTGGCGACGCTTACGCGCAAATTGCTGGAAATCGAATCTGCAGACGCTGGCTTCACCGTCGTGCACATGCGTGATCGAGTGCATATAGTTGGTCGCAGTGACAGTCGCGCCATCGACGTCCGCCCATTCGTTCGCTCTTTTGGCGGTGACGGGCATTTCGGCGCCGGTTCGGCTGTTGCCAAAAACGTTTCTGTCGACTATGTGGTTGATCGCATCGAAGAGATGGCATTTCGGGTTACGCGACCAGAAATCACTGCCCGAGAAATCATGGTTTCGCCTGTACGCACGGTGAAGTCAACTATTTCGATGTCCGAAGCCAGTCGCATTATGGTCCGATACGGGCTCGATGGTTTGTTAGTAACTGAGAATGAAAAAGTCGAGGGGGTCGTCTCGCGGCGTGATATAGACCAGGCTACTCACCATAAGTTGGGACACGCCCCGGTTGTCGGTTTTATGAGCCGCCCGGTGCTCTCGATTACACCGACCACGGCGCTAAGTAAAATTCAAGAAGTGATGGTCAAGCAAGACGTTGGACGTTTGCCAGTGTTGGATGAACAAGGCAATCTGCTAGGTCTAGTGTCCAGACAAGATGTGCTTAAGACCTTGTACGGTGGTGAGCAATCGGGGCGAGGTGTTGGCTCGAATGCATCCGGCAATACAGGCTTTTGGGAACCACGCAACCTCCGCCAAGCTCAGCCCCCAATGAAGTTAATCAAGAAATTGGAGAGGCTCGACGAGCATACTCAGTGGGTTTGTTCGCAGGTGGGCAAATCTGCCGCGCAACTAAATATGGTGGCATATGCGGTTGGAGGTTTCGTGCGAGATCTGGTTTTAGGTATACCTAATTTCGATCTCGATTTCGTGATCGAGGGTTCGGCGGGCGCGCTGGCAGAGCAAATTCAGAAGGATTTTCCTGAACGATTTGAAATCAAAGCTTTGCACGATCGCTTCAAAACCGCGCATCTCTGTTTTACCGGGTCCGATGGGCGTCAGCGTGACGTAGATTTTTCTACGGCGCGCACTGAGTTCTATGAATATCCTGCGGCTTTGCCGACAGTCGAGCCCTCGCAGCTGGAGCAAGATTTGCTGCGCCGTGATTTCACCATAAACGCCTTGGCTGTTTGCTTGAACCCGGATCGATTTGGCGATTTGGTTGATCTTTTCGGTGGGCTCGATGATATTGAAGAAAAAGTGGTGCGTATTTTGCACGCCTTCAGTTTCATCGAAGATCCTACGCGTTTAGTTAGAGCAGCGCGCTTTGCCGCTCGACTCGGTTTTAGAATTGGTGAAAAAACCATGGAGCAGGCTCAACGGGCAGTTTCTATGGGTATCTTCGATGACCTTGGTGGAGTACGTTTGCGGGATGAACTGCAGTTGATCCTCGAAAGCGATCATCGATTGCAGGCTCTAGACTTGTTGGCGCAGGTGGGAGCCAAATTGTGTTATCTCGATTCCCAGCTTGAATACAAGCCAAGCACGCGCAAAGTCTTGAGAATCACTGAGCGACTGTTGCGTAAGTATCCTATTAAACAACCGTGGATTGTCTACCTGGGTGTGTTGCTATCAGACCTAGCGGCGGACAGACTCCAGCCAGTTCTCGATCGCTTGCATCTGGCGAACGATCAGAAGAACATCATCGTCAAGGCTCTTTCGTTGCCAAAGACTATGCCTGATCTATTCCAAGCTGTTAATTGGTCGCAGTACCAATTACCTAAACGCAGTCACATATATAGAATGCTGGGCGGAAAACCTGACGAGTCACTGGCGATTGCCGCCAGCATCGCTGGTCCCGGTGCGCCGATGCGCCGCATTATTCGCGTTTATCTTGGCGAGCTGGAAAAAACTCACTTGCAGATTTCTGGCAACGACCTGATAAGTCTGGGAATGGCTGAAGGACCAAGAATTGGTCATATTCTACAGGCGGTTTTCGAGGCAAAGCTGGACGGCGATTTGCCGACTCGTGGCGACGAGCTGGAATTCGCACGTGCTCTCGCTGGCGGAGCTGGAACGGTCTCGGGCGCTGCTCGTCTGGGGACCGAAGAAAAATAGCTATATTTCTTCGCTTCGTTGAGGGTAGCAATTTTCAGTGCCAATTCGGACCGGTAAGAAATACAGAGAGCGGCTCACTGAGCCGCCCTGATTGCCAGCCAGCCTTGGATATAACTATGCAAAAAAAGCCTTTAGAATAATTTGCGGCAGGTTTGAAGTCACTTCTGGTGCCTTGACTTGCGCTATGCCCGCGTAATTTCTCGTTTCTATCGGGTGCTTTAGAAAACCGTAGTTTGCGATGCACTGCTCGGGAGAATAGCTGCTTGCGACAGCGCGTTCACCCAGATTGTCGATATTGACGAAGTGCAAGCCTCCTTGTTCGGATTTCATCATGGCTTGCCAGTTCGGTTTTTCGTTGTTTTGCAAGATAGTACTGAGCGTGAGATTTTCCGCAGATCCTGCATTACCTACAGAGAAGATTTCGCCTCGGTCGTGACCACTCACTGTCATTACCTCACCAATAATTCGGATGATTCGCGCCTGTATCAATGTACCCCGAACTCAGTCAGATAAATCTAGAGGTTTATGGGATTACAAGACATTCATTAAGGATTGCCGCGTTCCGCACAGTTGATGAAGTGGCGGACGGCAGCGCCCAGCCTCGTTAGCATCACCTAGCATGGTTTAGACGGAGGCTGAGTCACGCGAGGTTGAATTTTCCCATGTCAGAAACGATTACAAGAAGTTCACGCCAGTTGTTGGTACGTGAGATATCTCGATGGGAGAGCGAAGCGCTAATTTCTTCGCAGTTATGCTGTCAGTTGCTTTCTTTATATCCGGAATCTGCCGGTCAAAATGGAAGACCAATCGCCATTCTCATGACTATTGGCGGCATGTTAGTCGGATTAGGCGGACTTCTATTCGTCGGCTCGAATTGGTCAGTGATGCCTAATTTCTTCAAACTCGGACTTATTTTTCTGGCGATTGTGGTCGCAAATGGGGCCGGATGGATCTATAAGTTCGAGCCAGGCGGTAGGCCGAAGCTCGGTTCAGCGCTTCTTGTGATTGGGGCTCTCTTCTATGGCGCGGGTATTTGGCTTATTTCGCAGATGTTTCATCTCGACCTCAATTTAGCCAATGGTTTGTTTCTCTGGGCGGCAGGTACCATCCCCATCGCATTGCTGACCGAATCTTCTGCTCTAGGTGTGCTGGCAATTGTCTTGATCGCCGCCTGGAATTTCGCTGGAGCTGGCAATACTATCAGTGTGTTTGCCGAAGGCGTGAGCGCTACAGGCATGATTTACTTTGCGATCAGTTTGATTGGTCAGCTCATTGTCTCGCGCAGACTGCGCAGCACCTGGTGTTTGAGCATAACATTGATATTCGCTGCGATCTTCTCTGCTTCTTGCGGTGAGTCACTCGGGCTGTTGGCATATGGTGTCGCTGCCTTCGCCGGGTATTTGTGGCAACGTCAAAGCCATCCGCGATTGGCGAGACCACTCCTGGTTGTCGGCATGCTTGCCGGCTTGGGCGCACTTTTCACACTTACCTTTTCAGTTTCTCAGGCTGTCGGTCAAAGCCGACAAGATGGGCTAGTGCTCTGGCTTGCCAGCTGGATCAGTCTTGCGTTAGTTGCGGCAACTCGGCGCCACTATGCTAGCGAAATTGTAGGTTGTGCTCTTTGCCTGCTCTCGGGTTTGCTTGTCCTGATTGATTTCCGGGTGTTCCGCGCGGTGATATCAAATGTGGTGCTATGTGGCGCCCTCATAGGACTTGTCTACACTGGCATCAATCGCCTGAAAAGCATAACCCTGGTCAATATTGCCCTGACCTTTTGTGTGATTGACATTTGTGGACGATATTTCGATTTGTTTTTCAAAACACTCGATCGCTCAA
>CAJCHQ010000208.1 GCA_903970295.1 Bryobacterales bacterium | reverse complement strand
TAACCGCGCTGCGTCAGTTGGTAGATGGACATAAAAGCGCAAAGCATCTTAGTAATTCAAAGGAGCTGCGGCGGGCGACTCCCTATATCCACCATGCTTTTTGAGATTCCTGTAATGCAAAAATGAAATCTCAGTGGAAAGATTTTAGCCAAATGCATGAGCTTGCGCTTATGCCGTGCTACTGAGAGTCACAATTGGCAGACATGGCAAGAATACTATTAGCCGCTTCAAGCATGGCTATGCCTCGAATGCGCGCCGCACTGGCTGGCCATGAACTCTTAGAGACAACGACTTTGCAACAAAGTGAGCGGCTCGTAATCGAAGATATTATAGATCTTTTCGTGATCGGTATACATTTTGATGATTCTCGGACAATGGAGCTTGTGAAGCTGATTCGCCTGGACCCGAAGCATAAGGAGACGCCTATTCTGATCACCCGTCTGACACCAAGCTCGATGGCAGAGTTTATCCAGCAAACTATGGAGACCATGAAAAGCTTGCGCGTAGTTACCGACTATTTGGAACTTGAAGACGATCCGATGGCCGACGTGAAGATCCGAGATACCGTGAGCAGGCTTTTGCCGGCTGGAAAACGATTGACGCCGAAGAAAAATAACAAACTTCTCTAAGCCGCGACAATTATGGTGCCTAGATAGAGAATTTCTCTTACATATCGAACCGCTGGTTATGGCAAAGACGCTCAGCACCACAGGCGGTGGTATTGTGACGCGGGACCGGTGCGATCTGCGTTAACGGCGTTGATACATTCGTGGATGGGTCGATACCCTCCGCAACGGCGCGGGGAGCTACCGACGTCACTTTCCGTTCCGGGCGTATACTGCAGCATCTAGACACTCACTAGACGACATGAATTCGTGGTCTGTGTTTGGGATCGGGCTCCGCCTGACGCAAAATCTCGCGAGTGACTGGAGCTGTTTCGCCTTCGCCGAAGAACAAATATCGCATGGCGTATCCTAGCGGGTTGCCTTCGGTCCAATACATGTACGCGTGCGGTACAGCTCCAGTTATGTTGCGGATCGCTAATAAGAGCAGAGCGATCGCATTTGGCGCCGCAGCGCTTGTGCATGCCAAAATCTGGAAACCGTCCTCGGTGCGACCATTCACAACAAGTGAATCTTCCGAGAACTCCGAAGCATCGCCGACGGTTACCTCCAGAAAAACTATCTCTGGAACGTCTTCCAAATAATGTCTTTCTTTTGCTTCGATTGCGCAAGCCGTGTAGTCGTGGAGCCCGGGTTTGTGCGAAACGATATGCATCGTCTTACCCTTGTAGGCATCGATGATCTGCGCTGCTTCGTCTGCGAATTCGACACGTCTTGATCTGAGTTCGGTGGCGCGAAATAGTCGCGACAAGAACGAAATAATAAAAATCGTCAGGATGAAGAACATGGCAATGTGGATGCCCTCTGGTCTTTGCTTGACGTTCATGATTGTAGTGTAAATGAAGACAAGCGATATGGCCGCATACATCAAGCGGCTGTACCAGATCTTTTTGGGAATGGTTAAAAAGACCGCGCAGGCGGCGGAAGTCATCAGGACTAGTACTCCGGTCGCGTAGGCACCCCCTTGAGCATCGACACTGGCTTTGAAAAGGTAAGTGACTACGAATGACACCAGACCAAAAAATAGAACAAGCGGGCGCGTGGCTCGAGCCCACTCTGGTGCCATGCCGAATCGGGGCAGATATCGAGGCACCAGGCTGAGCAGACCGGCCAGCGATGAGGCGCCGGAAAACCAGAGAATGAAGATCGTTGCTACGTCATATATGGTGCCGTAGATACTGTTTATGTAATGGTGCGCGATATACGCGAGAGCTCTGCCGTTGGCCTGCCCGCCTTCCTGAAATTCGTGTTGAGGAATGAGCAGAGTAGTGATCACACTGCTGATTAGTAGGAAAGTACACATGATGAAGGCGGCGGCGGTGAGCAGTTTCTTCGTGCCGCGAATACGTCCTGTCGGCTTCTCTTCTGTGTCAGAGGGGTCACCCCTCACAAGTGGCATTACGGCGACGCCTGTTTCGAAGCCCGACATACCAAGAGCCAGGCTCGGGAAAAGTATCAAAGACTGAACCGACATGTGCAGGGGACTTTTGTAAGCGTTGAAAAGCTCCGTTTGCCATGTCGCCCAAACTTCGGGCTTGATGAATATCTGATAGCAGCCTGCCGCAGCCACGCCGACGTTAAGCAACAGATATGACCAGACGACGATCACGGCGACTAAAATTGCTTCTTTGAAGCCAAGCAGAAAAACGACGCAGAGTAAGCCGAGCAAGACAAAGGTGATGCCCATGTGGTCTTGCAGGAAAGCCATACTGGGGTAGTCGTGACACCAACCGCGCACGAAATTGTTTTCGGAGATGTGGGAGGCTGCGTCAGCGGCAGATAGGGTAATGGTGATGATGAAGTCTGTGGCAGCGAAACCGATCAAGATCAAAATTACTGCTTTGCCCGCCCAACCTGGAATGAGCTTCGCCAACATGGAGATGCTCCCCTGACCATGCGGGCTCTGCTCGGCAACACGCTTATACATGGGCAGAGCGCCGCAGAGCGTGAGTATGATCAGCACCAGAGTGGCTGAGGGAGCTAGAAATCCGGCTGCCAGTGCGGCAATACCGGGAGCGTAACCGAGGCTGCCGAAGTAATCCAAGCCCGTCAAGCACATCACGTTCCACCAGGGCGAATGCGTCTCCGCGCGGGCTTTTAAACCCGGCTTCATGCCTTCGAAGAACCAGTGGCGGATCTTTGTCGTTGTTCGTTTGTTCAACTCGACCTAATAAAGATTGATAAGTTATTGATTATTGCATGGTTGAGTAAACAATCTGATCTTTGTCTCTCACTGTTGAATTCAACGGTTTGCGATTACCAGCCCATCGCTACATTGAGGTCATCAACAAGCGGAGGTCAGGCGATGGGAAGATATGAACAAATTAAAAGCGGCGACGGAAACTCGGCTTCTGACTGCTCAGTTGCATTGTTCAGGAGCAGCGAAGCTGAAATCAAAGCGGCTAAAAAGCTGGGAACAGCAGTGGTTGGGGAAACTCGAGCACTTCCACCAATTCCGGCGCTTGGGGCGCTGCCGGCGATGGGTGGAGAAATTCCTACGCTGCTCTCAAGAAGCTGGAATGAAACTTGTCATGGGTTCGATCGAATGCCTGTGGACGAAAAAGCCGGCTGGGTGGCAATTGGAGTCATGAGCGTCGGCTTGGCAGTAGCCAGCAGAGGTGAGGTGAGCCCGGTTGCCGCACAGCGAGAAATTCTTGCTGGAGAACAACTGGTGTCACGCAGTGTGACGGCTGTCCGCAATGGCTTCAGCTGGGGCATTCAAGAGTCATACAAGCTGGGCTCTGGTGCCAAAAATTCTTTTTGGCTCGATGCAGAAACTGCAAATGGGCGCCGGGCAATGGCTGAGCTCGTTCGCGCTCAAAAAGAGGCTGAGGTTATGCGCCTGCGGCAATGAAGCTTCAAAATAAGCGGAAATTAAAGATTTGAAAATCGAGTAATCACAGCTGTTGACGCGCTTTTAGCATGATTTCTTTGGCGAGATTTGAGAAGACCCCTGACAATTATCAGAGAAGGAATTAGCATATATGTCACCTCTGTCTCTCTGTATGGCTGTCGGTCCTGTGAGCTTGACCGGTCGGCGATTCTAAGGAAGTTTTCCATGCATGCTGAAAAGTGTCTGCGACTTGAGCCCTCTGTTCTCCGGAAGAAGGCAATAGTCATTTTCGCTGCTCTATTCTCGACCCTCGCTGGGGCGATTTTTCTTGCCTCTGCTCCAGCCCTGGCGGATGCGCCGCCAAGCACCTCTGATTCCGGATTGAAGCCAATTACAGAGAGTGTGTTCGATACTCCGAGCGGCGTTTATTCTAAGCCGATGGACAAGCATCCGGCTTCTGCCGGTTTGAAACTGGCACCGACCTTGACTACCGACGGTGGCACCACTTGCAGCGGCAATGCAGGTACAGGAAATAAGGGTGTAACAACCCCCGGCCAAGGCACTATTGGTGGTGTGCCTGCTGCTGCTCTGCGATTGCCATCTTCACTGACTTCAGTCACACCTGAGCCGTCGGGCGAAACTATAAACCAAATCAAAAAAGACAGCGCTTCGAGTCTGCAAGCAGGGGTTTCGAAGCAAGGTGGGCGCCATGCTGAAACGATCTCGTCTGAGGATCGTTCAACAGCTGAGCACTCAATCTTTGAGCGTGGCATTTTGCCTTTCACCCCATCTGTTAATGCCACTGTCGAAACTCCATTCGGCACAGTTCATGTCGCAGCTAATTCTTTCGTCGTCTTGATCGGAACCGACAAAGCAGTTTTCATCTACGATTTGCACGATTCGCATCCCAACGCGGTGACCGTCGGTCGGGGCTCGCAGGCAACCTCTCTGGTGCCTGGATGGGCGGCAGCTCTGGCGCGAGCCGACGTTGAAAATCTAGAAGAGATAAATTCATTCCCCAGCGTTGGTTACCGAAAAAT
>CAJCHQ010000207.1 GCA_903970295.1 Bryobacterales bacterium | reverse complement strand
ATGTAGCCGCCATTATTGCGAGCATCATTTTGTTCTTGACCGATAATGCCTTTGTCTTCTTTCATCAATTGGCCGTAATGACCGTTGAGATGACCTTCATCAGCATTGACGCGTTCTTGATCACCGTAGGCGCGACCCAATACTTGAGACCGACGTGGATGATCTTGCACGAACGAATTCTTGTTGTTATCGAAGAATGTTTGTTTGGAAAGATCGGTTTCTTCGCGATTCAATTGACCTTGCTGCCCACGAGTGATGTAGCCGCCATTATTGCGGGCGTCATTTTGCTCCTGTCTATAGATACCGCGATCTTCTGCTTTCAATTGTCCATAATGGCCGTTGAGATGACCGCGGTCATTGTTTATCCGGTTATTGAGTTGTTGATCTCTGTGAATAACTTGTGCGCGTCTTGGATGTTCCTGGGCAAAGTTCTTTGCGGTGCTGCTTTGCGCAGTCAATCCGAGAATTGCAATTGATGAGGCAACTGCCAGCACCGTCCTGGAATTTAAGAAAACTGTTTTCATAGTGATGCCTCCTTTCGAGGTGTGTCGACTTGTGAATTGAACAGTTAGATATTGCCAGGACTTTGTGGAGAATTCCTGAGTTTGATCGAGAATATTTTCGCAGAGATGCCGTTGATTTCCGGCAATGCGAGTCGCCGTCAATTGTGGATCATCTGTGAATTCTACTAATAGGTATAGCTCGCTAGTTGCGCAAAGTAATGAGGAAATATCGACACGTGCATTTTGAGCACGCCTTCGTTTAGCTGTTCGAACTTCTGATGTTCCGGATCAGTCTTCAGTCTGAATCGTCTGGAGTTGTCGCCATGCGGATCTCGTATCGTAATCATATTCGTGGCTGAATCAAATCCAGTAATCGTATACACATGATTGTCTTCAACCAATTCCGGAAAAGTGCCAAAATCATCTGCGGTTTCCCCAACGATCGGAATCTGGGCTTTCACTGCGTCTCCGATAAAGCGAATCAATGCTTGTTCAGTCGTGTTCGCCGGATACAATTTTTCTGCTTTCTTGCCGGTAAGCAAAGTCAGCCCTTCGTCAATGCTGCCGCTGCCGCGGTTTAACTTCATCAATGCTGCACAATGGATAAGAGTTGCCCAAAGTGCCTTGTCATGCACTCTAATCGCTTCCATTTTTTGCGGCGTGATCAAGTAGTCGACCCCATCGGTCGGAAACCGAACGATGTATGTATTCTGAGCACTAGAGGTATGAATCATTGCCGAAATCAATTCCTGTCCGCGTGGCAGCATAGACAGTGCAGCTAATGACGCTTCGAACCAGCCGTTTGGATGACCGGTGAATTGAGTCACTCCGGCTGGTCCATCTTGAGCAATAGTTTCTGCAGGAATTGCTCGCCCGCTTTCTTTTACTGGCTTTTTCTTGTCGCTGCCGGACGCGGTGCTAGATGCGCCAGATGAGGCCGTGGCAGATTTGGTTTTCTGCTGATTGAGGGCTTCTTTTAATGCTTTTCTCCCCTCCTCGGTCTGCATTAATTCATCTATTGTTTTGCCTTTGAGGCTTGCCGGCAAATTGTCCATGCCCCCATCGGTAGCTGCGGGTGTTTCTTTGAGAGCTTTTTGCGCATATGCAGCTTCGGGACTGCCAGGAAAGTTTGTGGCGACATACTGATTCAGTTGCTTCGCACGTTCTGTGCGATTGCAGCTTTTGTTCGCCATCGCTGCGTAATAATAAAGCCGCGCATTAGGTGTTGAGGTCTTGATCAAGCTTTCGAAGGCGTCTGCTGACGCTGCATATTTTTGCTGAGTGTATAGAGCCCAGGCATTTCGCACCGCAGTCTTATCGGCGGTTTCGGCTGCTGACACCGATGCTCCGCAATGAACTAAAAGCAGTGAGGCGGCAACAATTACAACCAAGCCGGAAGCTTGAACGCGCTTGGCGCAATTTATGTTTGTCATTATTCTCTTGCTTTGAGTTGGGGCTGATTAGATGAATGCGCGTGCTACTTGCGCAAAATAATATGGAAATATAGTAACGTTGATTTTGAACAAGCCGTCGTTAAGCTGCTCGAATTTCTGGTGACTTTCATCGTCTCGCAATGAAAAGCGTTGGGAGTTGATGCCGTGCGGGTTTCTGATTGTGATCATGCCGCTCGCTGGTTCGAAGCCGACGATAGTGTAGGCATGCGACTCGACTACCAATCTGGGAACGCCGGCCAGGCTGTGGTGCGATCCACAGATGATGGGATTTTGTGTTTTGACCGCGCCTTCGATAAATGATCTCAATTCACTCTGACTGGCATTGGTGGCGGACAAAGCTTCCGCTCGTTGCCCCGTCAAGCAGGAAAGACCGTCGGTGAGCTGACCGCCTTCGTCGTTAGGGAATTTTATTGTTTGCCCACACTCGATTAGCGTTGCCCATAGTGCTTTGTTGTGCACGCCACTTTTTTCCAGATTCTCTTCGGTGATTTTGTACTCCTCTCCGTCACCCGGAAAACGAACGACGTAGTGTCCTTCCTTATCGCCAAAGCGAATCATATCCGCCATCAGCTTCTGCCCGCGAGGGAGCATTGCTAGGGCCGACATCGAACTTTCAAACCAGCAGTTTGGATAGTACATCTGGTCTATGCCGGCGGCACCATCTTTGGCTATGTCGCCTGGTGCAAAAACTCGGTCGCCAGTTTTACCGGCTTTGCTCCTCGCAAGCATCGGCGAGACTTTTGCTTTGGCGGCAGCAGCAGCAGCTTCTTTTTTTGCTAACGCCTCTTCAACGGCTTTTCGACCTTCTTCGGTCTTCATCAGCTCGGCGACGTTTTTTCCTTTCAGTGCATCGGGCAGAGCGTCAGATCCGGCAGACGCGGGCTTTGGCGCATCCGGATACAACTTCGAAGCGTAAGCGGCTTCTGGAGATTTGGGAAAATTCGCGATTATGTAGAGGCAAAGCTGTTTAGCTCGACCCATGCGATTACTGCCTCTGTTTGCCAGGGCTGCATAGTAGTAAATTCTTGCGTTGGGCGCTGACGAGCGAATCAGTGATTCGAATGCGTCGGCTGAAGCGGCGTATTTCTGCTCACTGTACAATGCCCATGCGCTTAGCTGTGGCGGCGTCTCGGCTACATTGCCGGCCGAAACGACAATGGGCAGGGTAGCTTGAGTGATGAGGAGCGCTGTTACGGCTATGCCCACCCAGTTATCGTTTTGAGCCAGTTCGATCGAAAACCGTTTGCAGTTTGCCAATGTCATTCCGGTACCGAGATTAAGCCTTTTCATTTGGATCATTATAGATTTCTGCCCAATTCGAAGCAAGTTGATAACGTATTTTAGTGTAGACCACCATAAATATTTGCCATTTGAAAACTGCTTGTCTTATTGCCAAAATTTTTTTGTCCAAAAATGAGAGCTTCTGTATACACCTGAAAACCCCTTCGTATTTTCCCCACTCGCCAGGTTAGAAATAACCTCTAAGAGACTGACCAAAGCTCGACTGGTTAAGGAACACCTTTTTGAGAGACGCATCTGAGTCTCTTGGTCGATCTCGACAAGCTGACAAACAACTCGACGATGGCTCTGCCGTTTTCGCTTAGCGAAACACGGTTCTGATTATAGCCATTGCCATCATAGCAACTCTGCCTCGAATTCAACTAAATTCGCTCACTTTGCGCCGCCAAGACGCCGCCATCAAAAAGGATTGAACATGACAGCAGAAGCTATCCAGGCTCCGGGGACTATCAAACAAGCTGCCACTGGCAAGCCAGCCGACGGGCATTTGGATGCGAAGAAAGAAGCAGAGCGGAAGGCGGCCAGTGAAAAAGCCTTGCATCAGCAAACTGATCTCGCAGATAAAGGCAATCACCATGTTTTGCAATCGGCCCATAAAGCCCTCTCTGGAGCGGCTTTGCATCCGGTCGAGATCACTGGCGGCAAACAGTTGCAGAAGCCCGCTCCAGCGGAGCAACCTTCTCAATTAAGCGAAGCGGCATTGAGACAAAAAGCGCAATTGATCCACGATGCTCTCTACAATAAATCGCTTGGATTGTTCGATAGCCCCGAAGCACAAAAAATTCTCGACGAATTGAAGACCCTCAACCAGGCTGATAAGGCAGCCCTGGAAAAAACCTACCAGACAATGTTTCGCAAAACTGAACCTGACTTTTTGCGGCACGAACTCACCAGTCGTTTGTCCGACGTGCAATCGAAACAAGCGCTCTGCTTGCTAGACAAAAGTGATAACCGCACCAATGATGCCGGCAATTTGATGGTGGCGGTGGCAATGCTGAAAGAAGATCCGACGAAGGGTAACACCATGTTGCGCGACGTGCTCCTCAATAAGTCGAGCCTTGCCCAGCTGGATCTCGATTGCTATAAGCAATTCAATAAGAGCCTGAAGCAGATTTTGGCTGGTGCCACCAATCTGGACGCAGCTACCAGAGCAGCTCTTCCTTACTTAACTAAGTCCGGTAGCTTGACTGTCGATGAGACCATGGCTCTGGCAAAAATTGCAGTCAAACATCAAAACCTGGAATTGTTGAATCAAGCTCTCCGTGGAGTCGACGCTAAGGCTGTCAAAGCGCGCGAAGAATTGAAGAATGACCCAAACTTCCGTAAATCGTTCGACTCAGCCTTCACTGGAGACAATAGCGCTCAAGCTCACGACATTTTGAGAGACGGCCGTCCATCGCTTGCCACCATAGCTGATGCCGATACACATCACTTGCTCGGCATTTACGATAATAAGGAAAATCTGGAACTGGCGCTCACCCATGCCACTGACAGAGAGCGGCAACTCTATTTGCAAGGACGCTCTCTGGTCGGCAAGAAAAATGTCGTCGGCGCCGAAGCCGAAGCTGTTCAATTCTACAACAAGTTGCACGGTGCTTTTCAGCGCGACGGAAACGCTCGCGAAGCCACTCAGTGGGAATCGGAACTGCTTTACGGTAAAGACAATTTGATTAGCCAACTCAGTCAGGCTCATAGCAACGGCTGGGCCGACGGGCACTTGTTTGGTCTCGGCGCTGGTCACAGCACCAACGACCTGGCCACTACCGTGGAACATATGTCTGCTTTTGACTGGCAGAGATTGCATGATTCAGCTACAGGCAAAGCTTTCAGAGCTGAAATAGATCGCTCTTTAGCAACTTATGCCGACCCTAAAGAACGACAAGAATTGCTCAAGCTGATTGATGCAAAAGCCAGTGCCAAAAGTTACGATGAAGCACAAAAGATCTCCCGCAGTCTGCAACAAGTTGTGACCGACAATCAGACCGGAATTTTAGGGAATCCCGATAAGAGCCAGGCAGCGATTGTCGATTCGATGCTGCACTTGAACCAGAGCGATGCTCATAAATATTTGCACGATGCCAAATTCAAAGCCGATGTCGACAATCTGGTCAAGACGCAACTGACTGGACCGGCGCAGCTTCTCGCTCAACGGGCTTTGGATAAATTGAGCAAGACTGGAAAGCAGACCGAAATGGATGCTGTCGATCGTGTCCTCTATGATTCGGTTCATCATGTGCCGGCTCAATCTGCTTTGAAAGATTTCGAAGCAGCGCTCGCTGATCAGGGTTTGCGCGCCCGATTGAATATGCCTGAAGACAAAATGTCTGACCAAGATCGTCAGATTCTGTGCGCGATCCAGGTCACTTTCTCGGAAACCGTAATGAAAGCAGTTTGGTCGAGTCCGGAGGGCGCTCAAAAAATTGCTGATGATTACGTCAAAAAACTTCTCAAAAACGGCTCCTTGTCTCTGGGCGAAAAATTAAGCCTCGACGTGCCCCATCAGGATCTGATCCCAGCGATCGCCAGGGCTTCGCAAGCCGAGCGAACCGATGCGGAAAAATATCTCAATCAATCGGAAATAGAATTAGTAGAACATGCGGCGAAAAAGGGCGGCAATCTGGATCTTATTGACCAAATTCGTTTATCCGTGCTTGAAAAAGACGCCGACCACAATACTCTCACTGAAGCGATCGGCCATCTTACCGCCGATCAAAAAACTAAGCTCAAAAACGATTACCAGGCTCGCTACCATTGCGATCTCGACGGCGATTTACTTTCTGCTGCATCTTCACCGGCAGACAGGACAAACGCAACAAATGATCTGTCGGTCGACCACTCTGATGGTCGTCAGGATTATTACGATCATCTCGAGCAGTATCTTGATAACAGTGGAGGCCTGTGTCCGGATGGCTCGGAGATGACGACTCAGAGAGCACTTTCACTGAACGCTGAGGCTGTGAAACAGTATCAAAATCAGCTGCAGAAACTCTCGCCTGAAAAGCAAAAGTTGATGAACGAATTCTTCGGCGCCGCATTCCAGCAATACAAAGATTCCAAAGATAAACTGGCCGAGATTACAATCGATGCTACCCTGACGGCCGCTGCACTTGCAGCCGCTCCCTTCTCAGGCGGTCTGAGCCTGGCAGAAGTGGGATACATCGCCACTGCCTCTGCCGCTTACAGATTGGCTGTGATGAAAGCCTGTCAGGGAAAAGGTTTTGATAGCAGTCCCGAAAATATTCTCAAACAATGCATAATTGGTGGCACTTCTGGCGGTCTCAACTTCCTCGGACCGGAAGCTATCGCCGGTTGCCGTGCTCTTGGTCGCGCTGTTGCGGCTCGAGTTTCGGCCGATTTGGTCGAAGGCGCAGTCAAGCAAAGTTTGAGAGCAGATGCTGCAGCCGTTATCAAAAAAGAATTGCCCGCCCTGGTTCGCTCGGGCGATCAGGACGGAATGGACAGATTGGCTGCATCATTACTCAAGCCTGGTGCGACGGAAGACGAAGCCCAGGCCGTGCGCCAGTCTTTGAGACAGAGCGTCGCCGCCGGCAAGAAAGCCGAGCAAGAGGCGCTGGCAGCTCGCCTGGCAAATAAGAGCATGCTGCAAGCTTCCGCTGAAGGTGCGGTAATCGGCTCTGGCGCAAACATTGCTTCCGACCTGGTTGTCGCTCCGTTCAATAAAGACGGCATCGATTGGGACCAACTGCAACGCTCGGCACTAACGGGTCTGGCTGTGGGGGCGATTTTGCCGGTGGTTTTTCACGGTGCGGCCGCCGGACTCAAAGCCGGCAAAAGTGTTTACTTGAATGTCACCCGCGGAGCCGACGGTGCTTATATCGACCCGGCGATTAACGGAGAATTTGCTGTCACCGATGCCAGTGGCAAGACGAAAACTTACAAGCCGGGGAGCGGAGAAGTTTATCGCCCGCAGCATGGCGACAAGATTGAGAGTGGTCCTGAAGAACTTTCGGCGCCGCGCGATTTGCGTACTCGCTCTGTTGATGGAAACACCGATCCTGTCGAGATGGACGGTCCCAAAGACGTGATCAAAATCAACGGACGTGAGCTGCGTCCAAATGAACAGATGACAGTAGGCAGATTGTCTAGTAATGATGTTGTTCTCTCGCCGCTGTCAGTTAGCCGCAACCACGCGGTGATTGGTCGAGATAACGAAGGTCGTCTTTATATTCAAGATGTCGGTTCATCCTTCGGTACTTATGTGAACGGGCATAGACTCGACCCCAAAAAGTTCTATTACATATCCGAACACGATAAAGTTCAATTCGGACCCGAGGTTCACGCTCAAGTGCCGATTGTTCGCGAAGTTGCCCCTCGTGAAGTCGGGGCGTCGATCAACGGTGAGCGCCTGGATCTTTCGCATGGTGAGGTCATGGTCGGTCGTGGCAAATTCGGTCTCAACTCTAAATATGTAAGCGCCGATCATCTCAAAGTCGGACGCGATGATCGAGGTGTATACATTGTCGATCGCTATTCGACTAACGGCACTTTCGTCAACGGTCAAAAAATCAGACCGAACGAACGAGTTTATCTAAAGCCTACTGATCGGGTGCAATTATGTTCCACTTCGGGTTACGAATTGAAACTTGATGACGGAGGCGACGGTGGTCAAACTCCTCGAGACGGCGGTCGAACCCCTCGAGATGCTCGTCAACCTGAAAACAACCAACGGGGCGGTGAACGGCTCGAGTATCCGCAACAGCTGAATCCTCCGCCTGAAGCGGTGGCACAATCTAACCACTATGCCTCTACTCACCAGGAAAGCGACAGATTGAAACCTGGTTTCCAAAATGCCGGCGGCAGAAATCGCTTTGGAGCAGATGGACAGGCCACAGACACTTCGCGCCCTTCGACAATATTTGATCCCGCCCACGATCCTGTTCTGCGGGAAAAAATGGCCGAGGCCCATCGACTATTTGATCGGTACAGAAATAATCCTTATAAGCTGGCTCAGGAATTGACCAAATACAGTCGAGACTTGTTGACTCCTGCCGGGATGAGCGGCGAAGCACTGGACGCCTGGTATAACAGGTTCAACGACGCCCATGCCGGACGAAAAGTGCTTTTGGGCGAGTTTCTTGCAGCAGGAAAGGGCGTTTGCAGTCAACAAGCGTTTCTTCTCAAAGTTCTCGCCGATGATTTCGGCTTGCAATGCACCATGGTGCGCGGAATGCAAGGGCGCCATGCCTGGACGACGATGACGATCGATGGCAAGACGTACATCTTTGATCCGCGCTGGGAAGCCCGAGGTGTTGATCCGCGCAAGATGCCGCAGCATACTCCTGGATACAATTGACCAGGAAATTTCATGGCCAACCAGGGTAACCAACTTCGGGCCCTAGAACCGAAGAAGTTGATGAAGTACGAGTTCTTGGTTCGAATTACAGGTGCAATGGCCACGAATGGTCGGACGATTTCATTGTACTTC
>CAJCHQ010000206.1 GCA_903970295.1 Bryobacterales bacterium | reverse complement strand
AAGTTTTCATTCAACCGGGAGTCGGTGTGCCCGGATTCAAGCCTGAATACGATGCAATTCTGCGAGAATGTTTCAGCGATTGGGAAAAAGCCGCCAACGGTCTGCTCAGCTTTGCCTATGTCGATGATGCGCAAAAAGCTGACCTGGAATGCAGCTGGAGCGATGACCCTCACACTTTAGCGAATCAGGCGGAAGCCGGTGAAACCAGACTATCGACCAGCGTGAGAACGCTTTCCATCGTGCATGGAGGTATTCGCTTGCTCACGGTGCCTCTGGTTCAGGCGCTGCCGGTCACGGATAATCGCTTGCGCACAACCATTCTGCACGAGATTGGGCATGCACTGGGTTTGACCGGCCACACTCAAAATCCGAACGATATTATGTTTTTCTCCGCGCACATTACCGATAACCGTTTCGAACTTACGCCTCGGGACGTCAATACCTTGGTACGCTTATACACAGATAGCCCGGGTAAGTGATGACCAGCGAAGTATCCCATTCTCATGAGCACCAGTCGAGCAAGCTGCCCGAATCTGGTCACAGTCACGGCCCAGCCGGCGGCAAACACAGTCATGGACGGGGCGGCCATGGGCACAATCATGGCGCAAATCTCAGAGCTGAAAACAAATCGAATCTGCTAATGGTCCTGGGTTTGACCTCGGCCTTCATGCTCTGTGAAGTCGTAACCGGATTTTTTACAGGCAGTCTGGCTCTGCTTGCTGACGCCGGCCACATGCTTGGTGATGTCGCAGCAATCTTGCTCGCGCTAGTCGCCATCTGGTTTTCGTCAAAGCCCGCGACAGCGGATAAAACTTTTGGCTACTACCGCAGTGAAATTCTGGCCGGGTTTTTCAATTCACTGGCTCTGGTGTTTATATCGCTCTTCATTATGTATGAAGCCTATACGCGTCTGGCGCACCCGCCAGCCGTGACCGGGGTGCCGGTTTTAGTGGTGGCAATTATAGGACTCGTAGTGAACATCACTTCGCTGCGAATTTTGCAGCGCTCGGCTGAGCAGTCATTGAATGCCAAAGCGGCTTATCTCGAAATTCTCGGCGACTGTCTGGCGACGGCTGGTGTGATCGTATCCAGTTTGACGATCATTTTCTGCAAATGGTATTGGGCTGACCCGGTCATCAGCGGCATTATTGCTGTGGCGATTTTGCCGCGCACCTGGCTTTTGTTAAAAGAGTGCACGAATATTCTCATGGAAGGCACTCCCGGACACATCGATCTGGCCGCTCTGCGCTTGGCGATGATGGCTGTGGAAGGCGTGACCGATGTGCACGATATTCATGTCTGGACGATAACATCGGGGCTGGACGCCATGTCTGCCCATGTGACGATCGACAATCGCGCCCCAGCGGAAGTGATTCTTGCTCGAGTGAGAAAGATCGTCAACGATGATTTTGGCGTCCACCACTCGACGATTCAAGTCGAGCAACTGCAATGCAAAGACAGCTGTCATTGAGACCTTGATGCTGTCCAGCCGAGCATGTTGGCAGCCCAAACAGCTCAGCCGTGCGGATGCTCCTTGAGGGCGGGCTTGGGCTTTTCAGTTTTTTCGGGTTCGATGATTGCATCGGGATGACCGACGATTTGATGAAACCATTGACTGTAGCCAAGGTCGATGGCCGCATCTTTCAAGCGGTGACCGATTTCACTCTGAGCAAAGATCGTGGGGCTAAAAAAGATTGTGCTCGGATTGACAACTCTTTTGTCGCCATCTGCTTCTTCAATGGTCTTGCGACCACTTTTTTCGATCGTCACTCGTCTGCCGCTAATTTCGTCGATCACTGTTTTATCTTTGTCGAAATAGATTTGCTTGAGACCTTGCAAGCTTGTGGGTCGAGCGGAGTTGTTCGCAGACTGCGCAAAAGAGAAAACTTCGCTGCCGTTGCCTCGGCTGAAGCTGACACCGGCATCGCCTGCTCTGGTGGCGTTTTTCGCCCAGCCAGGAGCGAAAAACTTTTCCACCCGCGTGACGCCGGGGATGGATTCAATCGACCCCAAATGGAAGTCAGTAATTTTCGGAGCGAATTGATTTTCTAAGACTTTGCGACTGACGACGGTGGAATAGCGTCCGTAAGCGGCACCCACACCGTAACCGGTAGCAATCGACTTGACCGCGTCTGTGACCGTCTTGCCGTAGAAATTAGCCAATTCGCCCTGGTCGGCATTTAAGTGGTCTGGATGCTGCCAGGTATCGGCGCCAAGAGAGTAGATTTTGGCTAGACTGGAGGTGACGAAAGTGCCGACCAGTCCTGCCGAAAGCACTAAACCGGCGACACGACCGCGTTTTGATTCGATCAACTTGGCGATGCCGCCGCCCACAGCCAGACCGGTCGCTATTTCTTCCAGACCGCGCCAGGAAAAAGTTTCTTTGAGACTGTCGCAAGCTCCCTCGAGAATATGCTTGTCGGCGAAACTGCCAACTATAAGACGCCCTTCCAAAAGCACTTTTTGGCCGTTTGTGATTCTGTTGTGTGTTTCGCTCGGTGGTACCGTGCTCGGTAAATTTGCGCCCATGATCAATCTCTGTAGAGGTTGGCATTTTAATCGTTGGCCAAAACTCAGCAAACCCGGTATTTACGAAGAAGTTGCTCATCCCATTTCTAGACCCGCTCTAAAGGATTAGCACGACTGATTCTCTGGAGGGATGGCGAAGTGCTCCAGTCGAAAACAATGGATTCGAGCTGAGCGGAAATTTTTGGCACTGTACAGCTTATGGGAGAATCACGAAGGACTTGGGAAAAGCACCAATTTACCTACTGTCAACCTGCGCGTAGAGTGAATGCATCAAACGACGCGAAGGAATCTTTTAGAGGTGGATGCATGAGTATGTTCCAAGACCCACGAGACGAAGATAGATTGTGCCAGGTACTGAAAGCGTACGTGGAAGAATGGGGACCAGAGAACGTCATCGTCTCGGTTCCAGAGCACTGGAGCGAATACAGCACAAGCACGTTAGGCCGAGTGCGATTGGAGTTCGCCACTGAGAATACGGTTTCGATCCGGGTCGAATATGATTTCGTCCGCTTGATCTACGATGTGCATCTGCAGGCTGCCTGAGAATCGACTTTTTGTCCCGAGACACCTTGCATCCAAAATAAGGAATCTTCAAGAGCGGCTCCTGCCGCTTTTTTGTCGTTGTCATAGAAATGTCAGTCTCAGGGGTTACTTTGATTAGTAACACTGAGGTCTTTCCGAGACCGATGATGATCCGCAACAAGCAAGACCCTGTCTTGGTTTGCTTGTACTGCTTGGTCTGGAGTTCAGACCGGGCTTGGTAAACGCGCCTTTTTGAGGTACGAGAGATGGCACCAAAAGTAGAGCAGTTGACGCCTAATGATTTGACTGCGATCGGATCGCAGCATGTCGCACCTAAGTTTTTGCAAGAAATCGGGCAGCACGAACCAGCTCTTGCCAGGCAAGCAGAAGCAACCCGATCTGGGCAGGATTACGACAAACTGCTGGCCACGGGTGCATTGCCTGCCATTCAGGTAAGTGAGACTAAGATAGCTGATGCTAAGCCGGCGAATCAGAGTGGCGACGTTAGTGGCAATAATGGTGCCAATGCCCAACTCGATCAGCAGTTGGCGAACAATCACATGGATTCGGTCGAGAGCGCCGTGGCAGCAGACATCAAGCATCTAACCACGAGCGGTGACGATTTGACCAGCATTCAAAAACATTTGGGAGATGCTGTGGCAGCCGGCGGGCAAACTGGCGCCAGTGCTTATGTTGCCGAAATGAACCGGCAACTGCAAGAACAGCATCTTCCCTATCACGTCGATCTGGGCATGCGCTCGAGAGGTTTTGGACCGGCGCAGCAAATGGGTTCGATTGTCATCAACGAAGCCGGAGGGGCCTCAAAAACCGTGCAATATTCCGGCACGAATCACAATTAGGCAATCAGAATCGACTCGCTGCTTACTTTTGTTGCAGTCGCAGCGGTTAAGGCAACGGACCGCGCCAGCAAATATCTCGCGTATTGTGATCGAGCCAGACAAGGTGACGTTTCAGCTTGCGAAACTCGACTTCGAAATTGACCACTTCGTGCCTGGTCGAGTGAGGCTCGACTTCGAAAAGAAATTCGGATGTGTCTTCGGGTCCAGCGACTAAGGGCGTGCGCGTGCCATTTGTATCTTCAGCGAAAAGATCGATCGAATTGAGCGATTCATCGGTTTGATTGTCGACACTGAGATCTACTCGCAAAATGTGTCCGCCGAAACCGTCGTTAATAATTTTGCTGGAGGCGATTTTGATCTCAACCCCGGCTTTGTTGTTCGCACCGGCTTTGGCTGTGGCCTCCACTGCTGCCGGCATGAGCAAATCAGTATTGATTTGCATATTCAAATCATCACCTGGTTCAAGCACAGCGTTCTTGCCTTTGTCGGCCATGGCAAAGCCGGCTGCAAGAATGGCGCCGCCTCCGGCGCCGGCCGCCAAGTTCCAACCATGCATAGCGATCGTCTCGTGCATACCCATGAGCTGGTAAGCAACAAGTGTGCCGACGATGGCGCCGCCAGCGGCGTGGCCCAAAACGCGCAGTGCTTCTTTGCCTTTCGATTTTTTGGTGGAGGGACGGAAATTATCCGCCTCTGTTTTGAAAATGAATGTGCGACCGTCGGGTGTCGTGAAACTGTTGAATGAAATCTGCAACCAGCCATCTCGGTGCAAGCGCCTGGGTGGCATCAGTTTGGAGACTTTACCGTAAAAAACTGTGCCTTCAGGAATGACTTTGTGATCGTCGACATACATGTCTTCCGATGTCTTGGCGGTGATCAGCTGACCGAGTTTGGCTGGATAGAGATTGCCTTCCATATCTCGGTCAAGCAAACGCATCCCATTGGTTGGCACTTCGGCTAATTTTAATTTGAAAGGAGTACCCTTGGGAACCAGATATTCAACGCCGCCTGAGAGCATTTTCGTTGGCTTGACGGGCTTTTCGCCGGGTTCGTTCGTTTGCTCTGCCGCATCGAAGTCGTCGGCCAGTGCCATCGGTCCCCACCCCATGGCGCCGCATGCCGGTGAGACCAGGCCGGCCAGCATAAGCGCTAAGAAAATTCGGCGGGGATCGGCGAGCATAGGCTTTTCCAAAGTAAATCGTCCGTTAGTCTATAATGTCTCGGCTCTGGTCTGGACATTGTATCGTCAAGATGTGGCTAAGATTATCATCGGCAGCGATCTGGTAAGGAACGAGACCGTTTGTGGATGCCCGATCTGGAAGAAAGTGCCGCTAAAGATGTGCGAAAGTTTATCAACTTCTTTGCATCTGGCACCATTTGCAGCCTCAAATGGGATTTAGGCACCTCGTCTATTGGGCATACTCGGAATTGTGAGGCAATATTCAATGCCTGTAGTGCAGGAACAAACTTAGTACGACTGTGATGGTTTTAGAAGACGAATCTGATGTCATAACCGAGCGTTTGAGCAGGATGATTTCGCAGGAGAATGTAATAGTTCTCAAATACGGACCCGACATCACGGCCGATCTGGAAAGCCTCGTCGCCAGCAAACATTTATTCGACGCTGTCCTGATCGACGCTACTGAATCCGGTTTTTTGTTTCCGGCCGAATTGATGATCGATGCTTCTCGCCTGGCTCACAGCTTCCTTGAAGTGCAGGGTGCTCTAGTTTTTCTGCGATCGGATAAGGCTGTTGCCATTGTCAGGGAGAGCCTTATGGGTTCTTTGTCCTTTCACATATTTGACAATCATGCCGAGCTTTTCGATTATTCACCGCCCCTGGCCAAGCATGTGCAGTCGGCGTTGGGAAAAGGAACGGGGACTGCCGAAGAGAGTACGGATCTGGCCCAACAAGTATTGATGTCGACTGTGCCCGTCCTCACCGCCCTTGGTGTCAAAATG
>CAJCHQ010000205.1 GCA_903970295.1 Bryobacterales bacterium | reverse complement strand
CTTTCCTCTATCAGCTTATCCGCGGTCGGCGCTTCCGCTATTCAAGCATAACAATCGAGATCAATTTTTCTATAAGATCTGCACCCCGGAAGGGGAATGTTTATTGGGCGATAACTCCATTCCCATGCCTGTCTTGCGCATCAGTGAACGCCCGATGTTTTTTGATGGTATTATCAATGGTGCCAAAGTGCGCATCGTTTCGGTTGATTTTATTTCGCCGCGCTTGCCTGAACACTACCTCGTCGTTGACGTTGCCGAAACTTGCAATGCCAGAAATGATATGGCGCGCAAGACGCTGTTAACTGTGATTCTCGTCGAATGTACTCTGATCATATTCGGCACTGTGGCAGTTTTGATTGCCGTCCGAAGCGGATTGTCGCGACTGCAGCAAATTCAGCAAGCTCTTTCTTCGCGCTCGCCCGGTGATCTCGATCCGCTGGCTGTGCCTGATGTGCCGGAGGAAGTAAGCCCTCTGGTCGATGCGATCGATACAGTGCTCTCCCAATTGCGTGGGCATCTCGAAGTGCAATCTAATTTTCTATCCAATGCCGCCCATCAACTGCGAACACCGGTCGCCGGCTTGAAGACTTTCATCGATCTGGGAGCTAAAGTAAGTAATCACGACAAATCGAGTGAAATATTTGCCCAGTTAAAAATCGGCATCGGTCGCATGGCGCATCTGGTCGATCAAATTTTGCTTCTCGCTCGCGTTGAAAGAGGAGTCGTTGATCCCAGGGGATCGACCGTTGATTTGGGCGAACTGACGGCCGAAACAATAAGCGAATTGATTTCTTATTGTCCGTCGACCAAACATCAAAGCATCGAATTCGTGAAAAGTAAAATTCCCGCTCTGGTATATGGAGAGCGAGGCAATCTGCGCGATTTGGTCGAAAATCTCGTCCACAATGCCATCTCTTATACTCCGGACGACGGTGCAATCAAGGTCAGCTTGAGGGTCATTGACGGCGTCGAGTTGATTGTGGAAGACACCGGACCCGGCATACCAGTGGGAGAGCGAGAACGAGTTTTCGATCGCTTCTATCGCTTGCTTGGTTCTGAAGCAGAAGGAAGCGGGCTCGGTCTGTCAATTGTCAAAGAAATAGCCGATGCGCATGGTGCCAAAATTTCGATTAGTGACGGTGAGCATGGCGTTGGCTGCAGATTCTCGGTTCTATTCCCAAGCGCTGCCTTAGCTGCAAGCGCACATGGAGCCCCGACTGAAGCTATCAACCCGCCCGTGCATGTGGCCTGAGCCTCGAAGGCAAAGCGAAACGTTGAGCTGTGATGCTTAAAACAGGATTGGGAAACGCTCAGCAACTTCTCTCCAACCGCGTGGAGGATTCGTCATGAAAGCCTGCAGAAAAGTTCTTGTTGTCGACGATAGCCCATTTTGCTTGAAAATGGCCAAACAGCAATTGCATCCATTTGGCGTGTATGTGCGAACCGCTACCAATGGGTATGAGGCACTGCAAGCGGTTCAGGAAGAAAAATTCGATTTAATCCTCATGGATATATGCATGCCTAAGCTCGACGGCCTGAGAGCGTCGCGTGCGATTCGCCGCTTAACTTGCAAAAGCCATGAAGCAGTGCCAATAGTAGCAGTTTCGTCCAGCTGCGAACTGGACATCTGCGTCAAATTCGGCATGACAGATTACTTCGCGAAGCCGGCTCACTATCCGACAATCCTGCGTCGCTGGCTGCCCGAAGTTAACTGGGGCGATGGCTTCGAAGTCTCTTACACTTCTTGATCAATCAGCCTTTCTACGGACTGAGCCGTTCTGGTCTGTCTACTGTTCCACTGCCAGATGAGTATATTCGGCCTCGGCTCTAGCGAATCGTCGCGAGAGGTCGTCTCGTTTCTGCCCTTCGACGAAGGTTCGCCATTCCTGTAGGCATTGCTCTCCTGGTGAGGGGACCGTGAATTGCGTTCTCATCCATTTAGCAAAGATGCCGACATCGTCAGGGCGGTCGGTTTGCTTCCGAATCCAATCTGTAAAAGACGGTTTGTTCATGTCGTCAAAACTCCGTTCCTGGGTTACATCGCTTTAGCAGCTTAATAGCTTATCAGCTTCAGGCAACGTTCCATCAGCAATTAATTTCTGGTCGCAATGTTGCTGCGACCGATGTTCGCCCTCCCTGTTCCAAAAACCAGCAACGGAGGGTGTTTTAGGCCCTAAGCCCGGGAGTATCACAAACGTCGAGCTGCGAAATAGTACTGCCACGGCAATGTCACAAACTTGACCCAGGCTGGACACGCTCAATCCGTATCTTTGGGCCACGAACCCGCAGTTCACGTTCAAAGGAGTTCTTCATGAAAGAGATGACTCAGCGTTTGGCATTTATCGGCATCTTTGCTTTGTCCACAGTGGCTTCTGCCTTCCCGCCAGCGAACGCTGCCGAGAGCGCTGAGAAAGTGAAAATTACTAACTATGGCGATGGTATTCAGATGACCGAATACGCGGATAGATCTGGATTCGAAATGGATGGCGGCGGCGCTCGTTTCGTTTTCGACCGCAAAACCCTGAGAGTAAAGATGATTGACGCTAAGGGTAGCAAGCAGGAAGTTTCCTTCTTCCAAACGGAAACTATCCAGTCAACTGAAATAGCTCAAACAACTCAAGTAGCTAAAGTTACGACCCAGCCGGCCGGCTTGGCGGCTGCTGTCAAATAGGCGACCCGCAGTCGCGCGGTTCACTGACTTAGTAATTGATTTTTTTAATTTTCCGACTAACCCCACCTAATTGTGCATGTCAAGGGGTTGGTCTTATATCCCCTCGATGGCGTGGTTGACAGATGAAGACATCAGAAAACTTTTGGCAGCAAGTGACTGGGGTACTAGCTGCTGCCTGCCTGGCGGCCGGGCTTTCGGTCGCTGAAGGCACCCAGGCTCAAGCCCAATATTTCATTCCGATTCCCTCGGGCGCCCTCTCCGGGCTGTTGTCACATCACCTATCCGTCGGCTCGAATCGCAACAGCAGTCGCTACGGTTCGCGCAATGCGGCAATCAAATATTTCAACAAAGGGGTGCATCTGCAACGCGACAAAAACTACGTCGAAGCGGCGCAATGCTACCGGCAGGCTTTGCAAATCGATCCCTCGATGGCTGAAGCGCACACAGCTATCGGCAATTGTCTCCTCAGTGCCGGCATGTACGAGGACGCACTGGGCGAACTCGAAAGCGCCTCCCGTTTGCGACCGCGCGACGCCGGCACCTGGTTTCTGCTCGGTCAATGTTGCACGCGCCTGCAAAAACACGATCAGGGTCTGGCCGCTTACCAGCGTTATCTGCACCTGGACCACTCGGGTGCCAACGCCAGTTTTGCTCAAGAATACGTTGATATTCTTCAGCATATTGTTTTCGCCCAACCCGGTTCAACTGATTTTACCGGCAATTATTTAAACGACTCGTCCGACAGAAGTGCCAGAAAGTGGGATACAAAAGGCGCTCCCCTTGCCGTTTACGTTGCAGACAATAAAAGTGTTCCTGGATTTTCTCCCGCTTTCGATGCGATTTTGCGTGAATCGTTCAAAGATTGGTCGGCCGTGTCTGACGGCAAAATTCAGTTCGTCTGCGTCGACGAACCCGGCAAAGCTCAGATCTGCTGCCGCTGGACTGCCGACAAAAGCGAATTGGGCAATGGAGACGAGCTCGGAATCACAAGCACGCAGACAGATGGACAGGGTCACATTACGCATGCAGACATTATCCTTCTGACCAAGTTCGATGAAGAAAACGTGCGTCCGGATGAAATCAATAAACATTGTCAGGTCGTTGATTTGCATGAAATCGGTCATGCTCTCGGTTTGAATCATAGCAACGAGCGTTATGACATTATGTATCCACGCGTCGCTCCCTGGGGCCTCGAGCATCCGCTCACATATCGCGATCATAATTCGGTGACGGCTTTGTACACTAGCGGCGTGAACAATTCTGAGATAGCATCACTGCCTCAAGCTACTGCCGACAACAGCGCCATAGTTTCCAACCGCCGCGCGGAGCCGGTTGCCCAAGTGCCCAACACAGAAACCGCGGTCCGACAACTGGTACGCGAAGCTTCTGCAGCTAATGAAATGCATAACTTTGACGCCGCGATTGAAAAGTTGGAAGCGGCATCCAGGCTCGCTCCTACTGATGGTGAAATCGCCAAGCATCTCGGCTATGCTTACGAAAATGCGGCTATGTTATCTGAGCAAGGCAGCGATTATGCGCATGCTGCTGCACTATATCGTCAAGCTTTGGGAACCTTCAAAAACTCAGCCGATCTTGCCGAAGCGACAGCATCTTTAGCACGCTGCCAGCAAAATCTTCAACACTAATACACTGAGAATCGTAGACGAACGTGGCACTCTTCCGACACTCTTGTGTCAGGCCTGTGACACTCTCTTGTAACAGTCTTGTATTAGACTTCCAGGCATCTTGAAAGACCAGGGCGTTTGTCGGGGAGGTTGTATGGCTAATAATTACTCGGTCTCAGACAGCGCGGCCGCGCCGCCGACACGCGCGGCCCTCGAGACTACACCGCTCATCTATGGCATACAGGATGATGCCGCCAGAACCGCTCGGGCTTCCGACGTGCAAAAGGTTAGCGATCGAACTGGTGGTGCTGCAACTGCCGGCGAAGCTAAGCTCTCTAAAGAATTTCCCAGTTCATATGTTCTCGCGGGCGCTTTTGCAAGCTTAAAGGGTCAAACAGGTATCGATCTTACGAAAGCCGGAACGTGGAATGCCAAAAATGCAGAGCAACAATACCTCGCCACTCAATTGCCTGGGGCGGCAAACGATCTTTCCACTTTGCCCAGCGCAATTAAGATCAGTGGTGCTGCGTCGGTCGACGATCCAACGCCGGTAAATGAATTTTTGAAAAAGAATGGCATGGATATTCAATTGCAAAAAGGCGACAAAGACTCTTTGTATATGGCCGGCACGGCTTCAGTCGAAGATACCTGGAGGGCCAAAGCGAAGAATATGGAAACTGATGACGGGCAAGTCAGACCTTCTATATACAAAGACGGCAAGGTGCATGAAGTCAACAATCAATCGGTGGCAGAGATTCACTCTTCACCTGATATGCGTGTCTATGCCATACCGTTGCCGAAAGACAAGCAAAATATGAGTGGAGTCGATGTCCAGAAGTACGCACAAAATATTGTCGGCAAAATCGCTGCTCAAGAAAAAGCGGGACTGGACGGAGAAGTGAAGAAAGTCGAATTTCCCATGGTGGACCTCAATTCCAAGCAGGACTTGACTGGATTGATTGGTATGCAGACGAAAGACGGCAAGATTTCAATCGATCAGGCCAAAATGCAAACCGAGCTGCAAATGGATGAACACGGCTTCAAGGCCAAACAGGGCGTGGCCGCTCAGATGACTCTGCGCTCAATGTCGATGGATCCGCCAGCGTTCCAGATTAAGGATAGGTTCATCGTGGCTGTAGCTACGCCTTCTGGACAGCTAGCTTTGGCCACTCAAGTCGATTATGCCGATATGAAACGGCCGTCCTCGAACTAGAATCGATCGACGGATTTGACAGGTAAGGCGAAGATCGGACTTTATCGATTTTTATAGCATCGATGCAAGTTTCTGATCTTGATGCGCCAGCTCTTTTTTACCGAGCAACTCGTAGGCTTCCGCGCGACCTTCAAGACCTTCACGGTAAGCAGATTTGTATCTAATCGAAACCGACAGCTTGTCGACCCATCTGCCATAGTCGATTGCTTTGGAGTAGCTTTCGACCGCTTTATCATATTGCTTTCGCGCCATCCAAACATCACCAATGCCTTTCCAGGCATCGGCGTCTCGGTTGTCACCTTGCACGGTATGGAGATAGTCTTTCATGGCTTCGTCATAGTGCCCTAACAGTCTTTCAGCATCCCCGCGGATTGTCTGGCCTAGTCTGAAATCTGGAGGCGCCAGAGCGATTGTCGTGTTTGCATCGGCGAGAGCTTTCTCCGATTGGCCGATCCGATTGTACAAGTCTGCACGTTCAATCAGTCGGCAATAATCTCTCGGATTGGCTGCGATTATTGTAGATAGGTCATCGATGGCTTTCTGCCATTCACCAAGCTTGGTATACGAACGAGACCGACCAATCAATATATTCAGTTCATGCGGTTGTAGTTTGAGCGCCGTGCCGAAGTCTTCGATCGCCGCATCGTGCCTACCGAGTGAAGCTTTGCAGCTGGCCCTATTCCAGTAGGCACCACAATCGGTATTATTCAAGCGAACCCCTCGTTCAGCGTCCGCCAAACCCGCTTCAGGATTACCCAGACCAGTATATGCACGCGAACGACTGATGTAAGCTTCCTCGTAATTAGGATCGATTTTTAAGGCTGCGTTGCAATCGGCAAGAGCTTTCTTGTAATCCAATTGTTGATTGTAAGTCCAGGCTCTGGCTCTGAGAATTTCCTTGACGTTATTGGGATTTAGAGTGAGAGCCTTACCAAAATCCTCTAGCGCCTTCGGATATTCACCGGTTTCACGATAGGCTGTGCCCCTCATAAAATACCAGTTGGGATCACGCGGATGATTGGCTATTTCTCTTGTGCACGAATCGATCAAAACATTTTTCGCGCTTGCCTGCGGCGCAGGAATTGCAGCCGTAGCTGCCGGTGTCATTGACGCTTGCAAACCGCCATTGTGGTTGGTCATCGCAAACCAGGCAAGACTGGCCGCGATGGCAGTCACTGTCAGCGAAGAGGCCATGGCTAGCCCGAGACTTTTGATTAGCAATTTGTTTTTCCGAGCGCTCGGTTTTTTCCACCTCGGCTTTTTCCCGTCGCGGAGCAGTATGAGGTCGGCTGTCAGGTCTGCCACAGTCTGGTATCTGTCGGCAGGGTTCTTCTCCAGACACCTGAGTACGATTGCTTCCAGTTCAGCG
>CAJCHQ010000204.1 GCA_903970295.1 Bryobacterales bacterium | reverse complement strand
TTGTTCGCGTCTAAACTCAAAAGGAGAGTGACATGTTGTTCGATGTCAAATTATTAGTACAAAAACTGGACTTGGCAAGTCTTAGTGGTCGAAAAGTTGCGGTCCGATTAATTGTCGCCGGTGCATTACTGTTGTCGGCTGGAAGCATTAGCTCCCCAACATTCGCTGCCGATGCCGCGGCGACAACTGCCCTCAAAGTCGGTGATACTGCTCCCGATTTCTCTCTGGTTGCTGATAATGGCAAAACTGTGAATCTCTCCGATTACAAAGGGAAGCACAACGTTGTCATCTTCTTCTACGCCAAAGACGACACTCCGGTTTGCACGAAAGAATCGTGTGCCTTCAAAAGCAGCTATTCCAAATTTAAAACCAAGAATGCGGAAGTGCTTGGCATAAGTCCAGACGACACGAAAAGTCACGAACACTTCAAGTCGGAGCAAAATCTGCCTTTCTTGCTGTTGTCGGATTCTGACGCCAAAGTGAGAACTGCCTGGGGCGCTCCTAGTAATCGTGTCACTTACGTGATCGATCGCAAAGGCAAAATCCGCCACATGTACAATGCTCCAAGCGAAGATCAAAAGCACGTTGACGAAGCGTTCAAAGGGTTGGCCGATATGGGTGAAGACGAGACCGGTGGTTCGATCTAGTGTCTAGTCCTATGCGTGGTCCGAGTTCGTAGTCCTGGTTCGTGATCCGAATTCGCAATCTAATTTGTGAAGCGGATCATCAGCAATTCCATGTTGAAGTGCGATCGCCCTGGGCGGTCGCATTTTTTCTTCGTGGTTTGTTGTTCGCCGTGTTCTCAGCGATGATTCTGGTCACAATTCATTTTTGCGGCGGCTTGAGCCAAAGGTCATCCAGTTCTTTCCACTCTTTTTCGTCGGTTGTGTAGTCGGCGAAAATTGCCACACCATCGAACCATGATATTTTGTCTTGGCAACTCATTAAACCCTGGCGCACTCCCTTCAAGCCGAGGCGTAGATTTTCGGACAGATCAATGTGCCCGGCGGTTCCGTCGAAAGTGTCGTAAGTTGGCAGTCCGAGCATGATTTTGCAATTGGTGCCGGAACTTTGAGCGCCATCGAGAAAGTGTTGGCACTGTTGTTCGACAATCCAAACATATGAGCGAGGCTGATAGAAAAAGGAGTCGTAGCACATTACAGCCAATTGATCGCTGACAGTGGCCATGCGTTTGATGTAGTCATCACTCCACCCCCAGAGGGTGCCTGGATACCACATAGGTACAGCCGCTCCAACAAAGTGTTGACCGAGTTGGGCTTTCGTCTCTTTCATCAGAGAAACCAGCTCGCCATCTCCATTTTCAGCGAATTCATAGTCCCATTGCACACCATCGAATCCACATTGACTGACTAGCCAAAGGGCCTCTTCAACCATTTTTTTGCGCACGGAAGGTTTCTCCAGGTCGACATCATTAGAGCCGACATTTACCCAGGCAATTGATTGGCAACCAGGATCTTTGTCGTGCACTTTGGCATTGATGTGCCGGGCATTTTCCAGAAAATGATATTTGAGTGCGCCGTCGGCTGTGATGTTACGCACGTGGAAATAGGCATACTTGATCTGGTGCAGCTTCAGCCTTTCCACCATTCTTACGACAGCAGAATCAGGATATCGACCGAAGTACCAGTAGTAACGAAGCCACAACCCATTTGCTTCTTTATTGAAACTTTGGCCGCCGATTTCGGTTGTGGAAGGATAGAAGCAAAATTCAAACACGAGCAAACCGACGATCGCCAATAGAGCGAGTCCAATACTTATCGCGATCTTTATCAATTTGTCCAGAAGTTTTTGCGCCTCTCAGTTCAAGAGCCGATGCATGACGTAAGCGTCGACATAACCCATTTGCGGGTGTTTGAACACCTCAGGCAGTGTGCCCACAATCTTGAATCCCAACTTTTGCCAGAGTTTTACCGCCGATCGATTGGTGCTGACGACGAGGTTGAATTGCATGGCCAGATATCCTGATTTGCGCGCTTCGTCGAGAGAATGCTCGCCCAGGGCGAGACCGATGCCTTCGCCACGATTGAGGGGCGAAACCATGTAGGATCCGTGGGCGACGTGAGCACCGGCCCCCGGCCATAAGGCTTTAATCACGTAGCTGCCGACGACTTCGTCATCTTTCAAAGCGACATACACAGTCGAATTTTTGGCGAACCAAATTGAGACGAAATCATTTTTAGTCGTATCGGCACGGTATGGAAATGTGGTTCCATCTCGAACTATGTCTTGAAAAATGGACCAGATCGCTTCGATGTCCGATGATTTAGCTCGCCTGATATCCAGCATTATTGTCCTTTGACCAGCGACTGGACGGCGTCGTGAAATACCCCGGTGTGTTGATCGATATCCGCGCCAGTTGTTGCTGGGCACATCAGTGCCATATTGTGGAAAGGTGTCAAAAGAATTCCTCGATTGAGCGCATAGAGATGCATGTATAGATCGAGATCCGCATCGACGGCGGCTGCCGCTTCGGCACCATTTCTGGGCGGCGACTTTCTGAACCAATATTCGGCTCGGCAACCCAGTTGCTGAATCGACCATGGCATTTGATATTGATCGATGACTGTTTGCACGCCATCAGTAAATCTTTTTGCCAGGCCAATCGTATTTTTGAAAGCCTCCTCGGTGAGGATATGCTCGAAAGTCGCTCGCATCGCCGCTACAGACAGAGCATTCCCAGCCAGTGTGCCACCAATGCCGCTGGTGTCTGATTCGTCGATCGGTGTTTGTTCGCGAATACGCTGCGCCACTGCCTCGCTGAAACCATAAACCGCTGCCGGAATGCCGCTGGCAATCGGCTTGCCTAGAGTGATTATGTCTGGCTCTAAACCGTGAAGTCGAGTGTATCCTCCTGGACCGGAGCAAATCGTGTGGGTTTCATCTAGGATCAAAAGCGTTCCGTATTTTCGCGTCAGGTCGCGCAGTCCTTGATGAAAAGCTGGATCTGGATGAACGATGCCGATGTTGGTCATTACCGGTTCAGCCAATACACAAGCAACGTCTTGAGTTGAAAGTGCTTGTTCCAGGGCTTTCAAATCGTTGAACTCGACCACTTTTGTGGTCACGGATGGATCGACGGGTGGACCCAAATTGCCCTTGCGCGCCACGGCTTGTCCGTGTTCATTCAAAGTGATGAATGTCTCGTCGACAGTGCCGTGATAACACCAGTTGAAGACGAGAATCAAGTTGCGCTTTGTGATTTTGCGGGCGAGGCGAATGGAAAAGCGATTAGCATCGGTAGCAGTCATGGCTACTTGCCAGTAAGGCAAGCCGAAGCGTCTGGTCAATTCATTACCCACCCAAATCGAATCGATCGTGGGTAGCATGAAAGTGGTGCCTTTTTTGACTCGATCGATGATTGCTTCTTGGGCTGCTTTCGGTGCGTGCCCGGTCATCGCTCCGGTGTCGCCCAGGCAAAGATCGATATAATCGTGTCCGTCGATATCTTGAAAATGAGCACCGTGGGCAGCTGCCACGAAAACAGGGAACGAGCCTGACCAGCGCACCATCCAGTTCATCGGCACGCCGCCGAGCAAGCAGGATTTGGCTTGTTCAAAGGCTTGTTTTGATTGAGGATGCGTTTCGACGAATCGGGCTTGTTCGCGCTCGATCAAAGTCGTGAGCTGTTTCCTGTCAATGGTCGAAGGGTTCGTCAATCCTGTTTTCATCCTTTGGCTGTGTGAAAGCTATGTTCAGACTACACGCAGGTTATAGGCATGCTTCGGCTTCGATTTCAACGAGCATTTCGCGGTCGATCAGCCTACTGACTTGTACCATGCTCGTGGCCGGGCGAATATCGGTGAAAAATTCGCCGTGGGCGCTGCCTATCTTTTCCCAATCATCTATGTTGATCACGTAAATCCGGGTTCTCACCACATCTTTGAGTTCGGCCCCGAGGGCCGCTAAGGCCGTTTCAATGTTTTTCAAAATTTGAATTGTTTGTTTGTAGGGATCGCCTTTTCCGACTAGATTGCCCTGACTATCGGTTGCTGTCGTGCCTGATACATGAATCGCTGATCCCATTCGAACGGCTCGCGAGTAGCCGACTTTGGGTTCCCATGGCGTGTTGGTCGAATAGTTTTGGCGGTGCATGTTGTCTTTGCTTGGCGAATTGGAGTTTTAAGTCAGTAATCAGTTTAGCTGGATTCGCTAGTAAGCGAAAATCTGCTTGGCAACGGGCGGCTTCGAAAGCAAAATATTTGATGCCCAGGCAAACTCGACCATAGTCGGCTCAGAGTCAATATAATGATGGCACACTAAACGAGAGACATCGAGATATGCAGCTCAAGACGCCCGAAACGATGATCGAGACAGATGTGTTACCCGGCGAAACCCATCCGCTGGGAGCACATGTGACGGCTGGCGGCGTTAACTTTTGCCTTTTTTCCAAAGACTGCGAGTTCCTGGAAATACTGCTCTTCGACAGTGAATCCGCGCCTGAGCCCTCTCGCATTATTCGTTTAAATCCAAAGAAGAATCGCACTTTCAGTTTTTGGCACTGCTTCATCCCCGGCGTAGGCGGCGGCCAGGTCTATGCCTATCGCGCCCATGGCCGATTCTCACCGGAGAATGGATTTCGCTTTGACGGCACAAAAGTTTTACTTGATCCCTATAGCCTGGCGGTAGTCAACTGGGAGAACTATAACCGTAAGGCAGCGATTGATCCGGGCAATAACTGCGCCCAATCGCTGCGCAGTATTGTAGTCGACATCGATAAATACGATTGGGAGGGTGACGAACATCCGCGCATTCCGTACTCGAAGACTTTGATTTACGAAATGCACGTTAAAGGCTTTACGGCCAGCCCTACCTCCGGCGTTTCAGCAGATAAGCGCGGCACGTTCGCCGGACTGATCGAGAAAATACCCTATCTCAAAGAATTGGGAATTACGGCGGTCGAGCTTTTGCCCGTTCATCAATTCGACAATCAGGATGCCAGACCGGGGTTGAGTAATTACTGGGGCTACAGCACGATCAATTTTTTTGCTCCTCATCACGCTTACAGTTCGCGAAAGGATCCAATCGGCGCTGTCAGAGAGTTCCAGGATATGGTCAAAGCTCTGCACAAAGCCGGTATTGAAGTCATTCTGGATGTTGTATTCAATCATAGCGCTGAAGGCAATGAGAGCGGACCGACGATTTCATTCAAGGGCATCGATAATCGCTCCTATTACATGCTCGATCGCGGTCGCGCCAATTATCTCAACTACAGCGGTTGCGGCAACACGCTCAATGCCAATCATCCGGCAGTCGGACGCATGATTTTAGATTCATTGCGTTACTGGGTGTCGCATATGCACGTCGACGGCTTTCGTTTCGACCTGGCATCGGTTCTGACTCGAGATGTCTATGGCAGGCCGTTGGAGCGTCCCGGTGTCCTCTGGAATATGGAATTCGATCCGATTCTCGCCGGCAGTAAATTGATTGTCGAAGCCTGGGATGCGCAAGGTCTCTATCAGGTTGGCTGGTTTATCAATCGCGGCGATTATTTTGCCGAATGGAACGGACCGTTCCGTGATGATGTGCGGCGTTTCGTCAAATCGGATAAAAATTCAGTGCGCAGTCTCGCCGCTCGTGTCATGGCTAGTTCGGATATCTACGTCAAAACCAATCGCGATCCCAATCGCAGCATCAACTTCATCACCTGCCATGACGGGTTTACTTTGAACGATCTGGTTTCGTATAACCAGAAACACAATCTGGATAACGGTGAAGACAATCGAGACGGTGCCAACGATAATCACAGCTGGAATTGCGGCGTCGAGGGTCCGACCAATGATGCGCAGATTGAAGCTTTGCGGCTGCGCCAGATCAAGAATTTTCTATCTATTATGTTCTTTTCGCAGGGCACGCCGATGTTGTTGATGGGCGACGAAGTGCGGCATACTCAGTTGGGAAACAACAACACTTACTGTCACGATAACGAGCTCAGTTATTTCGACTGGCAACTCGTTGAAAAAAACAAAGATTTGCTCCGCTTCGTGCGCGGCATTATCGGGTTGACGCAGTCTTTGCAGATTTTCAGCAATGACATTTTGCTGGCGGTCGCCGACAGTTGCGATGCACCGCATGTGATGTGGCATGGCACTCGGCTCTATCATCCCGACTGGGGCGAAAATTCACACAGTTTAGCCTATTCCATGCACGACATTGATGCTGGCGAGCGACTGCATGTCATGATCAACTCTTATTGGGAACCGTTGACGTTCGAGCTGCCCGAGCATGGCGATGCAGAAGCCTGGTATCGGGTTGTCGACACAGCATTGCCTTCCCCTGACGATTTTTGCCAGCCTGGTCAATCCCTGCCTTTGCATGCTTCTTACAAGGTAGAGCCGCGTTCACTCGTCGTAGTCATGGCTAAATCGCACCCTGCTGGCTAATCTCGATTTTTAATAAAACTCCTGCGCTATTCGTGTCCAAAAGTACCGGCGACTGGATAGACACGTTCGATGAAATCAAAATGTGAATACCGCTGCACTCTTGTTAAGCCGTAAACGGGAAGTGCAGCGGTTATTCAGTTGAGTTAATTGGTGGGCGATGCAGGTGGCTGGCACCGACCGCGAGGTTTTTCTACCTTGGTACTAGACGAGGCTCCCTGTCGGTATATCGGCAGACAGTGGCGCGGTTTCAACCAGTCTCGAGTAGATGAATGCCGTGGCGATCACACTGACCATGGAGGCTGGGATCATGCCGATGATAAGGGCCAGCAACCCGACCGTATTGACGACGCCGAGCACCAGGTAAAAAAGGAATAGTCGCAGCTTAACGTCTTTAGTTACTTCCCAGCTGGCTTTCAGTGCCTCGATCGGACCCATGCCTTTGTCGGCGATGAAATATGCGTAGAACTGAAATTTGAGGGCGATAATCGCGCCCGGCACAACGAAAAGCATCAGCCCGATCCACAAAGCTATGAAGAACATGAGTGCGGCGCCTACGTAACTAAAGCTGCGCGAGACGACAGAGAGTAAGTCGTTGAAGGCAACGTTTTCACCGTTGGCTATTTTTATTGTAACTTTGACCAGCCCTAGAGAAAAAGGCACCTGAATCAAGAGACCGATCATCAAGACCACCCAGGCGATAATTGGATGACTTTCTTTAAGAAAAGCATGGATAACGGCACAAACAAAATATGGACCATGAACGACAAGGAACATGCCCAGAAGCATCCAGAAATTTTTCTTAGTGCCGTCCCAACCCACCTTCAATGCTTCTTCTATTGGTACGCGCTCGGTTGTATCAGTTAAAGACTGAGTCATCAGTTTCTTGCCTCTCTCATGCGTGGCGGACTTGGGTCTGGGTTTCCGGCTAACACAGGTCGATCCTATAGTATCATATTCAGTATCAGCCGCTCAGTTCGACTCGCGGCAGTCTGATAAATTTTGCGTGAGCACCATATCGGCAGTGGTCTACAGTGAACGAGCCGTCAGCGATGTTCGTTTCTCTGGGTCGGCATTCTCGACGTAAATGCAATCGAACGCATCAAAGAATTTACTCAAAGGCAGGCTGAAGATGCCATTTGTGCCTTCATCCACGATTTTCCTTCCCGGTTGTAAAAACATTATGTCGGCGCGAGTTGAACGGTCGCGAGGAATAATGCCCCAGGGATTGCGCAGCCGCACCTCGTTTTTTTCTCTGTTCCAGCCAATAATACTGTAGGCGTGACCGGGCACGATCACCGGCGTGCCGCTCGTGGCATCGGCGTCGGCGCCAGTGAAGGCACCAGCTACCAGAGCCCGCTTCTGCATGAAACAGTTTTCGATCAGATTGGCGCAGTCGGTCTCGTTGAGCGATTTTTTGCACATACCGAAAGCCAGGTTGAAGAAATCTCGCGTGTATTCCCAACGTCCATCACGACCAGTCAGTATGCGGAAACACTTGAGATTCTCTTCGGCGCGATTGGAATTTTCGGTGGCGATGGTGGCAGAACTTTTATTTGTTCTGCCGATGTAGAAGCCATAGGCTTTCTCTAATATTGGCGCCCAGATGCCGAATTCGCTGCCCCGAGCAAATACCGCCAACTCTGACAGTGTCGGCGCTTCCAGAATCACAGGTTCGTCTGGTGCGCCGGGAAAAGTGACTGTAAATGTACCGTTGCCATTATCTTTGATGATCTCAACGATTAATTGCGGTCTGACCGTAATCAATGACGCGATTGCAGAGAGGAATACGCAATCCCCGACTTTTCCTTGTTTGATTGCTTCCAGTTGAATCGATTTGAGCGGATTTGCCGAGTCGGCGTAGAGATTCCTATTTGCTTGCGAAGCCGATTGCCAGCGTTCTTCCAGACCCCAGCCGCCGATTGCGATATAGCGGCCGACTTCATCTCTATATATTTCCGCATAGAGCTTCATAAAATCGGGCCGAGTCATCATGGTCGTTCGATCGATCAAGCCGCGATTACCGAATGAATGCATGCGCTCCGTATTTTTGAGGAAGCTGGATAATGAGGACTTTTGTTTGGCAGAAAGTGCTGAGGTTTGGGCCAGATTTTTCATTTCGTCCAGCGAAACAACGCCATCGCGATTGGTGTCAATTAAACTGAATAGTTCATCCAGCGATTTCATCACCGCTGGTGATGGCTCGCGTACTGCTTTGTCGCCGGCTTGCTTTTTGGCATCATATTCGGTGATTTCGTCAAGGGTGAGACCGCGACCAATCTTGAAAATGAAATTCGAACGCGAGATGACTATATGCTCGAAGTGCCACTTGAGCATGGCCGCAAGCTGCGCATCGTCAGGATTATTCCACTCGGTCAAAACCGCTCGGTCAACGTCATTTTTGGTCAGGTATCCTTTCTTGTCCGAGTCCAGTTTTTTGAAGATACGCATCAAGGCTTGTCTAAAATCGAATTTTTCAGGAAAAGCCTTGGAGATAATTTTTTTGCCGGATGTCGTGTAGGTGACAATTCTGCGATCAGCGTGGGTGAGTTGATAGCTGCCATCTGCCAGAACTACTATCGAGATCTTTTCTGTCACCTTTTTGTCGTTGACCCACTCGGCGACATTGTTGCCATCAGGTGCTGTTTGTCTTTCGAAAACGGCGCCATCTGATCGGGTGATTCCTGCCGTCTTGCCATCATCGTCGAAAACAAATTCCACCCAGTCGCCTGTGGGGTAAATAACTTTCTTGGGGTTGAGTGACCAGAGGTTGTAGGTAATGATGGCGCCACTGCTGTCTGTCAGTGACCGTTCGCTGGCACCCAGGCTGGGTTTGATGCCCATCGTGCCGACAGTAGCGGCAGTCATTACGGATGTGGCAGCTGCTTGAGCGGCAGTCGTTGCGCCCTGTGCCCCCGGATACTCGCCCGGCAACATCGTGTTGGTCGAATTCGAATGAGCTAGATGCGTAAAAAATTCGTAGGCGACATCGGTTGTTTTCTGCTCGAAGAATTTGTAATCGCCGAGCGATCCGGAGAATGAATCAGGTTTTGCTGGCTTTTGTTCGGCTTCGTTTTTTTCGTTGCTCATGGTCATGACCTGTTGTCTGTTCTCTCTTTTTGCTGGCTGCGATTTCCGCCCGGGGGCTGTTCGTGAAGTGTTTGCCGGCGTCAATCTGACTAAGAGTGATTGCCTGAATCATGCCCAGTTCGCGCCGAATTTAGGCATTTGTCATATGATTTAGCAAATCAATAATAATTGTCCCCGGCAGCCAGTCTTTTTAGTCGATCAATCCGCGGATGGCGCCGATTAAACAATAGTGAACGTGTTGCATTTGCGCGGCGGCCGGTGATAGTGTGTTTTCAGCTCCCCTGGGCGGCATGAAAAGGAAAAGTCGAAGCCCGCCGGAGCAGAAAACAAGAATTTAAAACTAAAACGCAGGTTGGTTCGGTGTTTGAAAAGGACCGGTGGTAACTGTGTATATTCTGAAAAGACCCTGGATTATTGGTTATGGTTTGATGGCAATTGCCTTCTTTATCCTCGTTTCTGGACTGGTGGTGGTTGTCCCGGCGGGATACAGAGGCGCTATCTTCAATTGTTTGTCGGGCGTGGAACATAGAAATTTGATCGAGGGCACACATGTGCTCGTGCCGGTTTTGCAGAGCCCGGTATTATATGAAGTGCGGACCCAGACTTATACGATGTCGCATGCCGTCGATGAAGGCGAAAAGAAGGGAGATGACTCGGTTACTGCCCTCAGCGCCGATGGACAGAAAGTACATGTTGATGTTTCTGTGCGCTATCACCTCAACGCTGATGAAGTCTGGAAGCTGCATGATGAAATTGGCCCGCATTATCTGGAAAAAATCATTCGTCCGCAAGCTCAAACTGTTATTCGCAACGTTGTTTCTCAATACACGGTGACGCAGTTATATTCGGCTGCCCGTCAAGACATTCAGGCCAAAATGAAAGAACAGATGGAGCAAGGGTTGGGTCGAAACGACATCGTTGTCGACGATCTGTTACTTAGAAACATTGCCTTCTCCGATGCGTTTGCCCAGGCAATTGAACAAAAGCAAGTTGCTTTGCAGGAAGCCGAACGCATGAAGTATGTGCTACAACGGGAAGAAGCCGAGAAGAACCGCAAGATCATCGCCGCCACCGGTGATGCCGAAGCGATCAGAAGAAAAGCCCTGGCCTTGAAAGAAAACCCGTTATTGGTTCAATATGAATACGTACAGAAGATCAATCCCAACGTCAAAGCTGTGATCGCCGACCAGAAAACGCTATTGAGCATAGGAGACTTGTTCAAGGAAGGTAACTGATTAGCTAAGTAAGATCGACCGACAAGAGTCGGGCAGATTTGAAGAAATAGCAGTCCGTTGTAAAACAGTCGATTGAATCAGGCGAGGAACAATATGGATATTCCGAATGTTGCATCAGCTACTTTAGAAAACCTGTCACCGTTCAAAAACGAATTTCGCAACAAGGTGAAAGACCACTTCGGTGAAGATCCGACGAACCTGACTCTGGTTACGCAGGGATTTGGCAAAACCAGTCATGCTGATGTCTACCTCGCGGTCGAGGATTACGTCAAAGGCACTGGCCGGCGCAGTCAAATGATCGGTCTGCAAAGCAGCGGTATTGTCAACTTCAAAAGCCCGGCACTGTCTGAATTGATCCAGTCTGGTTCGGCTGCCAGCATGTTCGGGTTGGGAGGATATAAAATCGGACCGGTACAATTCGTCAATATTGCCCTGGCTGAAGGCAGAACTCTGGCTTGTGTGCAATCCGGACTTTATTTAATCGACGGTCCCGGTGGTCGGCTGGCTGTTTTGCTCAGGCCGGACGATGTGATGTTCGTGAATAGCGGTGCGGTTTCTCTCGAAGTTTTAGCCAAAGAGCGCGAACATGCTGAAACATTTTTAGGCTGCGTGCGTACCTCAATGGGCACAAGAAGCATTTATAGAGGTAAAGCGATTTCGCTCGAGCAAGGTGAAAATTCGATGTCGGGTGTGCAGGTCAAATTTCACACTTTGCCCAATATCACCAGAGACAAAATTATTCTCCCGGAAGGCTTGCTTAAACGCATCGAAAGGCAGTCTGTGGATACGACAAAGTATCGTGATGCCATGGTCGCGGCCGGTCGGCGCCTGAAGCGAGGATTGCTTCTGCATGGGTCTCCTGGCACAGGCAAGACACTAACAGCGATGTATTTGGCTTCGCAAATGGAAGAGAGAACGATTTTGATTATGACTGGCAGAGGCATGGGCTTGTTGGAGCAAACATGCGCCATGGCTCGCCGCCTGGAACCGGCCATGATCATCATCGAAGATGTCGATTTGATCGGCGAGGAGAGATCGAAGAATCAATGCACGACGCCCATTCTCTTCGAATTGCTAAATCAAATGGACGGTTTGGCCGATGATTGTGATGTGATGTTTTTGCTCACCACAAATCGTCCTGATATCTTAGAACCGGCTCTAGCAGCCCGCCCAGGCCGAATCGACCAAGCCTTCAAAGTGCCTTTACCGGATGCCGAATGTCGGCAAAGATTGTTCGATCTTTATGCCGAGAATATGACTGTGAGAGTCAAAGACATGAAGAGTTTTATCCGCCGAACAGATGGCGCAAGCGCTGCCTTCATCAATGAATTGATGCGCAAAGCAGCACTGTTTGCCGCCCCAGATGCGGTGCCAATTGTCGTAGAGGATCGGCACATGGAAGAAGCTTTGCACGAACTGGCGGTTGAAGGTGGCTCCTTCACGCGCAGTTTGCTCGGCTTCCGCAGCCAGAGCGAGATGGAGAAAGTGGGCATGTAGGGCGGCAGGAGTTGCAACTACTGCCGCTGTTGCTGAGGTTGCTGCGGCGCCGCCTGAGGTTGTGGTGTGCCTTGCGAGAATTTGTAAATCGTCGTTTTCTTGTAGGTCTCTTTTGGGTTCAAGATGATACTGGGAAAATTAGTGTGGTGCACCGCATCCGGGTAACCTTCGTCGTACAGCAAGAAGCCGGAGAATTGAGCATAAGAGCCGCCAATACCAGCTTTGGGGCTGCTACCTAACTGATTGCCAGTGGAAAATTGAATGCCAGGATCGGTTGTGTACATTTCCATCACCCGACCTGAAATTGGCTCGCTCACAGTCGCTACTAACGATGGTTGACTTTGGCTTGGACGCTTGACGAAGAAGTGATTGTACCCACCAATTACTTGAGTCAGATCGCGCCCCATCGCTTTGCTCTGAGTAAAATCAAATGCTGTTCCTGCCACAGGCGCGATCACACCTGTGGGCAGTTGCAGTGGGTCAATCGGCAAATAAGAATCAGCATTGATTTGCAGATTGTGTTGCAAAATATTCCCGTGACCGGCGCCGGCTAAGTTGAAATAAAAATGGCTGCTCAAGTTAACAGGCGTTGGCATGTCGGTCGTGGCAACATAATCTAATTTGAGGGAGTTGTCGTCGGTCAAGGTGTAAGTGACTGAAACGTTGAGATTACCCGGAAATCCCTGGCGATCGTTTTTGTCGAAATAAGTGAATTTAATCGCCGGAGCTTTGGCATCGATAATTGGCTGCGCTTTCCACATTCTTTTATCAAATCCACGCACGCCGCCATGCAAAGTATTGGGTCCGCTATTTGGTTTGAGAAAGTAATTTTTTCCGTTGAGAGTGAAATTGGCATCAGTTATGCGACCAGCTACCCGGCCAAGTATGCAACCGATGAAGGCGGTGTAGTCTTCGTACGCTTTTTCGTTGTCGCAACCGAGCACCACATCAACTGTCCCTCCGTTTCCGTCAGGCACCAGAAGCTGAGTGAGAGTGGCACCAAAAGTCATAATTTTGGCGACCATGCCGTGAGCATTCTGGATCGTATAGAGTTCGACCGGTTCTTTGTATGAGTCGATACCAAACGGGGCTTTTGACATATTCGCTGCCAGTTGCACCGGAGCCGAATTGACCTCAGTGTTGACGGCAGCCGAGGCCACGCTTGGTATCGTTGTGGTTGATTGAGCCGCTTGCTTTGTGGGAGACACTGTCTTTTGGGCTAACGCACCTTCATTTGTTGTTAGTAAAAGGAGGCTAACTAAAGCGGTTCCGAGCAATCGATATCGCATTTTGATTTCCCTGGCGGTGGATCTCTGAATAGTAGCAAGCCTGGCGCCATGTCTGCATTAGCAATGATTTTGCTTGAAATCAATCACGTCGCTCGATGCCGCGGATCTCCCAGCCCAGCCAGGCTTTTTTTCTTTGCAAGCCGACGTATTGATCTTGAGTATCATAAAACCAATAGATAATCATGCCGTCTTCGAGTGCGTCGTGGATCCAGACCGCTTGCTCGGCTGGAGTGAGAGCAGCAAATGTTTTGTCCAGTGCTTGCCACCACTCTCTGGCAAAACGTTCTTTATCCGCATAGTGCATGTAAACGCTGTCGCGGAAGTTACCACACCAGCTTCGGTTTTGGAAGAGAAAGCGGTGCAAGTCGTAAGCCCAAAAAGCAACGGTTTCGTCAGGCACATCCTTGTACTTCGATTGATAATGAATGTAGAAATTTCCGAAATAGCAGCCGATCGGTCGGTCCGAACCACCTCCGCCACGTAAGCCGGTCATGGTCCTATCACGTCTGGCTTTTATCTGTTCCCAGACGTCATCTTTTTTGCCATCTTCGACTTTTGCCGGTCCCTTCAGGAGTTTGGTCAGCGCTGCAATTTGTTTCTGGTCGACTTTGCCTTTAGGCAGAATGAAATTGGTTTTTCTTGGGGCGGCGAATTCATCGTGTGCGGTGTCTCGGAGAAAATCGGTTGTGTTCAGGGCTCGGTCGAGATTCTCGGTAGGCGTGCCGGCATACACCGCTCCAGTTTGAGAAACGAACAAACAAACGGCTGACAGAATTTTCAGTGCGTTTAGGCTTGTTGGCAGCCGCAGCTTTGCTTTTACTGTGTTCATCGCCCGTTATCGGTTGATTCCAGGATTGCTTTCAGGATTCAAATCTTACAAGGGTTGCCAGCGCCGTTCCATTCATATAAGCGTTGTTGGCTACTTTTGTCACAACCTTGACAGTATTACAGTAATAGCGGATGATACTGTCATGATTAATGCCATAAACCGCGAACTCTCTCTGGATGAACTCTCTGAAGCAGTTGAAAACCTGCTTATGGGGCGCAATTCAGAGATCGCTCAACCCGACCACCGGGTGTCGGCTAAGCCTGATGCTCGCACAATCAGGTACTACACAACTTTAGGGCTTTTGGACAGACCGACGATTCGGGGACGACAAGCGATTTACGGACGCAGACATCTGCTTCAACTCCTGGCAATCAAATCTCTGCAGTTGACCGCGTTACCTTTAGCCGAGATTCAGACACGCTTGTATGGTCTGAGCGATGGTGAAATTGAAGCCGTCATAGAGAGTGTCGATTTCGCCCCAGTAAAAACCCTGAGTCAGATTCAGGGCTTGGTTAAGCCGACTTGTTGGCAAGAAATAATTATCGAGCCCGGTTTAAAAGTGCTGGTACAGGAAGGTTGGTGGTCAAAAGCAGACTCGGCATTAATCGCTGAAAAGATTCAGGCAGCAGTAGTGGCGCTGCAAAATGCATCCCGCAAGGGCAATGGAGGAAAAACCGATGACAACACCAGCGAGTAAGAGCAAATTGCCATTAGCCGAGGAATTGACTGCCAAAAAGGAAAGGCGCTCTTTAGGCTCGCTCTCGGGCAAGCTCGGCGCGAAAAAGATGGAGTTGCCGTTAGCTGGTATCGATATCAGTGCCAAAATAATTGATCGAGCCGCCTCCGTTACAATCAAACAAAAGTTTCGCAATCCCTATAAAGACTTTCTCGAAGCGACATTTATATTTCCGCTGGCCGGCGGCATTGCTGTCGATCGATTCGAGATGCGGGTGGGCGACCGAGTCTTGGTAGGCAATGTTGAAGAGCGCCAGGAAGCACGCAAGATTTATGCGCAAGCCCTTGAAGCTGGTAAACGCACGGCTCTTCTTGAGCAAGAAAGAGATGATGTTTTTACTGTCAGTGTCGGCAATTTAGTGCCAGGTGAAGAAGTTGAAATTACACTTACCTACTCTGAAAGATTGCCATATTTTGCTTCTGGCAAGACTGAGTTGCGCCTGCCACTGGTAGTGGCGCCGCGCTACATCGCGGGTAATCCACTGGCAAGTGATCCTGTCGGAAAAGGGATTGAGACTGATACAGACGTAGTCCCTGATGCCTCGCGCATATCGCCACCGCGCCTGGTGCCCGGAGTCGACCCCAGTGTATCTCTGAACATTCAAGTGGAGTTGTGTTTAGACTCGGCAGATAGCCTGGCCGATCTGACCTGCTCGCAGCATGCTACTTCCACATCTATCAGTGATGGTGCCATTACTGTCACCCTCTCTCGAACTGACGAATTGTTGAATCGCGATTTCGTACTGAACTGGCGCTTAGCCGCAAGCGAAATCAAATCTCGGCTTTATCTATTGCCCGACACCACGAGTGAAAATGACCATTTTGGTATGTTGAGCATTGTTCCTCCTTTAACCGACAGTGAGCTCAAGTCACCACGCGACATTGTCTTCGTATTTGATCGATCGGGCTCGATGGGCGGTCTCAAAATTGTTTCGGCTGCGCGTGCTTGTTCGCTTCTGCTCGAGTCTCTCACACCGGCAGATCGTTTTGCAATCGCCACCTTCGACAGTCAGATTGAGTGGCTGGGTGGTTCCAGCATTGGCATATTTTATGAGGCAGACGAGGGTGGTCTGGAGCGCGGTCATAAGTTTTTGCACGAAGTTTTTGCCCGCGGCGGTACGGAGCTCGATCCGGCTCTCTCCTCAGTTCTCGATTCGATCTCTAATCGAGCCGATCAGTCTCGCGAGCCGATTGTAGTTTTGCTAACAGACGGTGAGATCGGTGACGAATCACGCGTGCTCAAGCAAGTGCAAAAGCAAGCGCAGAACGTGCGTATCTTTACACTCGGCATCGACACGGCAGTGAACAGCGGTTTCCTCAAGCGCCTGGCTCAAGTAGGTCGAGGCACATGTGCGCTGGTTCAACCAGGCGATCAGCTGGTGGGCGCGGTCAGCGATCTGGCTCGTGAAATTGGTGTGCCGCTCGTCACAGATATTCAGTTGAGCTGCGAAAATGATCAACTGGTTCTATCCGACCTCACCCCGTCACCAACGCCGGACCTTTATGCCGGGCGTGCGGTGAACCTGTTTTTTCGAGCGAAAGGCAAGGTCGATGACGCCAGCATTTCGATCAAGGGAAAACGCATTGATGGTGCTGAATTTGCCGAAGTAGCACAGATAGTGCCATCATCAGTGCCGGCGATCGCAAAATTGTGGGCGAAATCCTTCGTCATGTCGTTAGAGGATAGTTATCGCGAGGGCACCGGCGATCAGACTAGACTTAAGACTGAAATTGTAAATTTGGCCAAGACGCATCAACTTTTGACAAAATTCACGGCGTTCGTTCTTGTCGACGAACAAGCGGTGAACAAAGACGGGACCCGGCGGGCAGTTGTGCAACCAGTGCATGAACCGGCTCTCTGGGAAACGCCGGCAGGTACTAATACCATGTCTGCCTTTGCTGGTGGTTCGGGAGCTTCGGCTCGCTATGGCGCACCAATGGCTGCTCCCACCTCGCAGCCAAGGAGCAGGGGAAGTTTCGATCTGTTTGCTCAGTCTCAGAGTACTTCGGCGTCAACGCCGCCGCTTCCACCTGGCAGTGCCTGGGGTGATGCCATGCCGCCTGCGCCTCCTCCTGGAGGTAGCTGGAGTAGTGGCATGCCGCCCGCGCCTAATCAATCATGGCACAGCGGCATCCCACCTCAACCTCAGTCGGAGTCAGAACCACTAGGCGCAAATCCTGCCGACAATCTATTGAGAAATATTTGGGCCAGCATGCGCCAAAATATTGCTGAAAAGGAAAAGTCAATTTTGGCGCCCTTGACTGCCAAATGGTGGCAGGACCTGAGCATTCTTTGTGCCGCCGTGGACGAGGATCAGTCGGTCTCGCCCGACGATTTGAAAAAGTCCTCTGAGGCATTGCTGCAAGCGATCATCCAAAATCAATGTGCACACGAACTGCCACAGCTCGTTGCTTTTCTCAAGCTGGAGGTAAAGGATCTGATTGAGGCGGTAGCCACGTCTCAAAGCCGTCACGAATTGAAAGATAAGAGCCGGAAATGTCAAAACACTTTCACTCTCGTTGAAGTGGAAATTCGTCAGCAGCTTGCAGTTACTGACCCAAATCAGGGAAATTTTTGGGAAGCCAATGTCTGAGAAACCCCGTAGAGTCTGTCTAAATTTTGTTTATAGGAATTCAAATTCTCCTTGTTTGGCCGCTGGCGGACAATTCAGTGATGGTGCTATCGGAGCGTTCATTTATTTCATTGATCCCAGGTTGGATAATTGATTCAATGATCAGTTGCAATTAGACTCGAAGCCGCTCTGGCCAATGGTCAGCCTTTTCGCAGCAAATTCAGACTGAGAAATGTTGCCAGTACCGAATATGGTTGGCACTTGGAAGAAGTTTTGCCGGTCGAGGATCGGGACGGCAATTTGATCAAGTGAATTTGTCCACTAACCGATCTCACGAGCAGGTTGAGAACTTATTTGGGTGGGAACTGCTAAGTTCGTTTGTGCGTCAACGGCCGAAAAACAATACCGGTGTAAACTGTTGAGGTGTATATGAAACGAATCTTGCTCAATTTGCTTTCTGTTTTGTGTTGTCTGGTCTGTACCAGCCAGATCTGCTTAGCCCAGAGCGTGGACACAAGCAAAGCTAGGAGCGATTGCCAGCGCTGCATCGACGGCTGCAAGCGCGCTGAAAGCTTTTGCGAACAAAAGGGCGGTAAGTTTAACGATCAAGATCATATCAGACACATCAAAGATTGCATCACCGCCTGCGCAACCAGCGCCGATTTTCTCAAACGCGGCTCTGCCTTGAGTAAAGACTCAGCCAAGATGACAATCGATGCTTGCAACAAATGTGCCACCAGCTGTGAATCATTGGGTGGTGATGCTTTGAAATCTTGCGCCGACGACTGTCGCAGGTTGGCCGAGTCGCTCAGAAAGGTGACGCAAGCAGAGAAGCCTTAGGCGAGATTGGTTCCGAACAGCATTTGCAATATCAAGTGCTGATATTACTTGAATGCACTCGAATGACTATCCCAGGCAAAGGCTAAGTGTAGTTTTCGAGTGCTCCGCTCAACGAATCTCTCATCAATTTGACTAATTGGTGCGGCGCCAGTACCTTTGCATCGCCACCGAATGAAAGCAGCCAGCGCTGAACCTCTTCCAGGCTCGGTGTGTCGAATGATAGTGTGCAGGAGCCTGACTCGTGCTCGACAAGTTCTTGAGAAGGATGCCAGACGCGTTCACGTATATAACGCGCAGCCGTCGGTTTGAAGACAACCATGATGCGGTGAGTTTCATCTCGGTGTTCAACCATGAACGCAGTATCCATCCACCGATCGATATCGATGTCAGTGCGCTCGCTAAAGTGTTTATCGGTTAATTCATGTTGGCGAATGCGGTGCAACGCAAAAAGCCGTAAGCCCTGACGCATATGACAATACGCGATCAAATACCACGTGCCTCGATTTTCCATGAGGCGATAAGGATCGACCAGTCGCTTAGTAACTTCTCCTTTGCTGGCGGAGTAATAATCGATTTCGACAGTGAGGTTGATTTCGCAAGCGCGATTGAGTTCGAGAAACAGTTTGCGCGGAATCGTGATTACAGGCCCCGAGTTGAAGCGGACGAGAGAGCGAATGTCTTCTAGCTCTACCTGGCATTTATTCGGCAATCGTTCTTGAATTTTTTCGATTGCGCTGCGCAGGATTGGTTCAAAAGCCGTTCCTGTGTATTGAGACAGCATTTCCTTGCTTAACATCAAGGCAAATACTTCGCCGTCCGTCAATTCGAATGACGGTAGAACTTTTTGCGGATTGGCATTGTAGTAGCCGTTTTTAAAACGATCGAAAACAATTTCCATCCCCAGCTGCTCTTTGAGCATGCGGATGTCCTCATAGACGGTGCGAGGCTGCACTTCGAACATATCGCAAAACTTTTGCACGGTCGGATACCGCCCCTTGCGAATTTCTTCGTCCATCGCTACCAGTCTTTCCAACCTGACAGGCATATCTTTCTTCCTTTTTTCTCTCGTCTTTTGCTCCGACCGCAGTTGTTCTGCTTGACCTTTATACCCTGAAACGCAGTACTGGTTTCGAAAATTCAGAAATATCCGACCGCTACGCCCTGGCAATTGACACATTATTGGAAATGTTAAATGGTTGGCACTGCATACCTATTGCAGTGAGCCCAATTATGTTGGATTCGTTAGCGAAATGCACGAGGTGACTGTTGATGGAATTCGGGGATAGCCAAAACAAAATTGATGCGAAAGAATTGCTTGATTTCTTTCGTCCACACTCATTGAAGTTGCCAGTCAGCTCATCGACCTTAAACGTCATTACTTTGGCGGGGCGAAGTTTTCGCGCCTGGCGTGCTGCCAGACAAGCCAAACGTAGCCAAATCGAAGAAGTCTCGGTCAAAAAAACAGAAAGGCAAAAAAGCTCTGAGCAGACTCTGGCGGCAATGCGTCTTGGGGAGAAGATCATTGTCGGTGGCACGCTCTACTCAGAGAACTTTGCTTGCTATCCCAATTATTTGGTGCAAGTGCCTGGAGAGTCTCTTCTCGGCAATTATCACTATGAGGTGTGGACGAGTGTCAATGGCGATCCGACCGATCCGGCGCTATTGATCGAACTTTGCTGTCACGCCGAAGCCCTGGCAAAACTGCAAGGACGTCTGCCCGAAAAGGTGCGCATCGCCGTAGTCAACGGAGAAATTCTGTCCTATCGAACCGACGACCTGATGCCTCTTTATCTGGTTGTGAGGAGACTGTTTTTGCGCTCACCTGGGGTGGACCGGCGTAAACCACGGCAGACTGGCACCAACAAGCTCTTGAACTTGAATGGTTATCGAATTGAACGAGCAATGCGCACTTATTCATCGACTTCCGCCACTTGAAGGAGTTGCCCGATTTTGATTATTCGGAGCAAACACCTCAATCACGCAACTGAACAAGGACAGAAATCGGCTGCGGCCAAATCCTAGTTGTCTTCACAAAATCTACACATCGCACTTTTATCATGTGGTCGCGTTGGGGTGGTCTAATTGCTTTTTTTTTAGCCTGGAGTAAACTGTGAAATATACTGAATTTGCAGGGTGTGCAGTGTTGTTTTTGGCTGTGCTGGCGGTATTGCCAACAGCCAATGCCAGTCAATTCAAAATGCCCGAAGAACTCAGCCGCGTAGAAAGTCCGCGCGACATGAATCTTTTGCAAGTCGAACCAACTGTTCTCAATGAGCGGTATTTTACTAGCGGTCGTTGCGAACGCCACCAGTTTGTCGGCAATGTCCTTCCAGTCGGAGCACCGATTCCAGACTGCGATCAGCCGGTCAAAGCGGTCAGGCCAAGCGCAATCGGTGGGTCAGGAACATCCGGCGCGGGCGCTCCCTCGCTTCAACAAACTGCAAGCCCGGCTGCCTCGGTTGCACCGAATGTGGTGCCAACCAAAAAGTAGCGCTATTACAATCTTTTGTTATTGACCGTCTTTGAACGGATAGGTGGCTGTCAACACCGGTCCTAGACCCATGAGCGGATCGTTTATATCTGCGTGCAGAACATCGCGATAAAGCCAGGAGGTAATTTCGGACGGGTCGACTGTATTTGCTTGCATCAACCTTTGTTGAATTTGCAAGCGCTTATGCGTTTCGTTTTCCAGCGTTTCGGCACTGAGAGTCTGCCAATTAGCAACTGCCTCGGCCGATTTAACTTTGCAATTCTCCGGCTCGACTTCTTTGCTTGCATCTTTCTTGTCGGACTTTCGTGCCACACACTCAAAAACTATTGTTCTCTCGTCTGCTGATTTGATTGTTTCAACCAAAACTAACTTTTGCCAACGACTATGATCGTCGCTCAAGGATTTGGCCATCAAGGCATGATATTTGAGCAGGCGTGAGGTTTCGATCTTTCCGTTTATCGTTGCGTATCGAGCAAGCAAGCGGAATTGCTGCAAGGCATCTAAATAAGCTGCTGGTTTATATAACCCGGGAAGAACATCGAGAATTTTCCCATCGCTGGCGCATGCATATGTGGCAATGTTTCCATGCAAAGTTCGTTTGATCACGTTGCCGTTGCCGAAATCGATTTGGATTGTCGGCACCGCCCGAACAGATTGCCAGGCTGGTTCAAAGTTTTTGTTTATGTAGGCAGCGATTTCAGGATCGGAGAACAACACGGTTCTCGCTAGTCTGGCATTCGTTCAGCAGAATTCGTCGTCGAGCTTGCCCATCATTTGAAATAACAGAACTGGTTTGCCCGATTTTGCAGAGGCTCGACACGCCTCGGCAAAGTCTGGACGCCATTCAACCAAACCTGGTGGCACATGTTTGCCGGTCCGTGCACACGCCTCACCAGCGCCAAAAGCCGATGCATCCACCTTCGCCGCTCGACTGGTAATCGCAATGGAAGCCGACGAATGCAGCAGTCCTTCCACTGGTCGCTCGACCAATATTTTCGATGTCGTTGCCTCGGGACGTGCTGTAAGTTGCCCCCACGAAGGTCGTCCTGAAATTATGAGAGCAGCAGTAAAAATCAATGCCAATGAGCGATTCATCTATTCGCCTCGTGCGCCGTTCACTATATTCTGCTGCTTGCGAATTGTGTCTGCCACAGGAATAACCCTAGAAGGTACAATTATCTCGACAGACTGATCGTTTCTGTTTAGATATACCGGTGAGCTCACAGCCCCTAACTATTCGCAAAATCATTCACGTCGACATGGATGCGTTTTACGCCTCCGTGGAGCAGCGCGATCAGCCGAGCTACCGCGGTAAACCGGTAGTTGTGGGTGGCTCGCCCGAGAACCGGGGTGTCGTGGCTGCTGCTAGTTACGAGGCGAGGCAGTACGGCATACATTCGGCAATGCCCTCACGCACAGCTATTCAAAAATGTCCCCACCTTATTTTCGCGCGCCCAAGGTTCGACGTGTACCGAGAAGTCTCGGAGCAGATACGAGACATTTTTCATCGCTACACTGATCTGGTCGAACCGTTGGCTCTCGACGAAGCCTATCTTGATGTCACCGTGAACAAGCGTGGCTTGCCGTCGGCGATGCTTATCGCCAGGGAAATAAAAGCCAGCATTTTGGCGGAGACTAGATTGACCGCTTCAGCGGGAGTGTCGATCAACAAATTTCTGGCCAAAACTGCTTCGGGTCTGGATAAGCCAAATGGTTTGTATTTGATACCACCTGAAAAGGCAGAAACGTTCGCTGAAGCGTTGCCGATCGAAAAATTCTATGGCATCGGTAAAGTCACTGCGGAAAAAATGCGCAGCGCCGGCGTGCATAACGGTGCTGATTTGAAGCGCTGGACCGAATTCGATCTGGTTAAACGATTCGGCAAAATCGGCAGCTTTTACTATTACATCGTGCGCGGCAAAGATGATCGACTGGTGACGCCAAATCGCGCTCGTAAATCAGTCGGCGCCGAAGAAAGCTATGCCGAAGATCTGGCCGATCGCCAGACCATGTTGAGGGCTCTCGAGGAAATAGCTCAGACCTTGAAAGCACGAATTGACAGCAGTAACTCGAGCGGCAGAACTCTGACGTTGAAAGTCAAATATGCTGACTATCAGCAGGTGACGCGCAGTCGTACTGTGTCTGAGCCCATTTTAGAAGCCGCCGATATGATGCGAATCGCTTGCGAGTTACTCGATTCAACCGAAGTCGAGCAACGTAATGCGCGTTTGCTCGGGCTTTCACTATCAAACCTCGACGGTGAGAGTGCAGTCGACGAGGATTGCATACAGCTGACCTTGAAATTTCTGGATTGAGCCAGGCTGACTTCTTTACAGAAATATTAAGTTAGCCGGGCCGATTTCCTGATGGGCAGAAATTGCCTTGATAATGAACGAGAACCGTGACTGAGGAATAATCATGCTTAAAGTTGGCGATAAATTCCCTGATTTTCAATTACAAAATCAGGATGGTAAGAACGTTAGTTTGAAAGACTTTGCCGGCAAATGGCTGGTCGTATATTTTTATCCTAAAGATGACACCCCAGGCTGCACCATTCAAGGTAAGTCATTCACATCATCTAAAGAGCAATTTGATAAAGCTGGCATTCACATCGTTGGTGTGAGCCAGGACAACGTGGAATCGCATAAAAACTTCTGCGACAAATTTTCGTTCACGATCGACCTGCTCGCAGACACACAAGCAACATTGCTCAAAGCGGCCGGCGTCGCTCAGAGCGAGTACAAAGGCAACATGTACTGGGACCGCACCACTTTCGTTGTCGATCCCACCGGCAGTGTGCGCAAGGTTTACGAAAAAGTTAAACCAGAAGCGCATGAACAGTTGCTTCTGACGGACATTCAAGATCTTCAGAAACAGGCAGTTGCCAGATAATCTGTCAGAACCTGATCTATAAGCCTTGATCGGTCAGCAATCACATCAGCGATTGAAACTTAGCGAGCGCGCTTTTCGAAAAGCACGCTCGCTTTTTAGAGGCTTATTTTATTGACGCCACTCTTGCAATTAGACTTGCATCGAAGCTCGCATAAGGCTAGTGCGCCATCTAATTAGCGCCCAACCTCTGTGAAAAGTCTTTTGTAGATCGTTGTCGATGGAATCGCCGCAATATTTATACGTTTATTGTCTTGAGTGCCGACCATCATTCCCACTAATTGATTTTTGGCGTCTAAGACTGGAGCCCCACTAGAACCGGGTGCATCGAGGGGACGATCGAGTTTGACAGTCAGTCCAACTTCGAACGAGAACGTCACTGTACCCGGGTATTGATCGACCTCTGTCGATTGCGAGTTTTCCGCTTTGCTCAGAACCCACACTCGCGTTCCTACGGGCGCCAGATTGGGTGCCAGACCCAAGACGGGTAACTGTGTATGGGAAGGCAATTCGAACGCCATCATGTCACCGGCTAGCGAGCCTGTTTTTTTGGCAACAGAAGCACCCTGCCGCAGAAGAGCATGACCAGCAGTTGCGATCACGTCTCTTTTTTGCAAATCGAGAACGTCGACTGATGTGATGACGTCGGGAACGGTTTTAGGATCGATGTCGGTCCCGTTCAGAGTCAGGCAATGCAACGGGCATAAGAGCAAATTACGATGGTTGAACCATTGAATCGCAAAGGCTTTTCCTGACCAGTGAGCATTGCCGTTTCTAAAATGGAACTCGGGAATACCAACTGGGCTCTGGCTGCCTGCATATTCGCCGTGAGCCGCGCTCGACGCCAAGAGCGCGCTAAGAATAATGATCATCGCTATCACACTTCGCCGCATTCGACTTGTCAGGGCTGCCAAGATTGAAGGCTTGAGTGTTAAAGCGAGCGCGATTTTTCCAGTTCTTGGCAATTGGGGCATCTTCAATTTACACTATCGCTGCCAATGGTATTAGAATCTACTGTCGCAAGCAAATCACGGCAAATTGATTAGTGCCGCGATGGTCGACAGAACAGCTGCACGCTTAAGAAGGGCAAGATATCGATGTCATCCTACGGCATCGATTAATGGGAGGAAATCAAGTATGGCAAGACTAAAAGATATCATGAACGAAAGAGGTGAGTTCTATGAAGAGCCGCCTTTCATTATTCAATGCATTGAACCAGCTGATTATGTCTCCGAACAGATTCTCGAACATTTGAAGTACGGCTACCAGATGACTAGCATGACCGCTCTGAATACCGGACCGCACGGCGGAAGATTGCTGCTTCTGTTTCATCGGATGTCTCGCTGAGATCACGCTGGAATTATTTCGCCACCACATCCGATGCCAGCCGTTTGTGCCGGTGATATGAATTCGGTGTCGACCGCTCGAATATTATGCCGCTGAGGGGCGGATGCATGAATCGAAATTCTTGGCATGGCGAGTTGATTTCGGAATTCCTCGGAACGCTCGTCTTGCTCGCCCTGGGTGACGGTGTGGTGGCGGCGGTCGTCGCGGGCGGCAATAGCGATTTCTTGATGATTACGATTGCCTGGGGTCTGGCTGTGACTATGGGTATCTACGTCGCCGGCGGAGTGAGCGGGGCTCATCTCAATCCGGCTGTAACTTTCGCACTGGCAGCGCGTCGGGATTTCCCCTGGACCAAAGTTGTGCCATATGCGCTCGCTCAAATCGCGGGAGCGTTTTCTGGTGCCTTTCTCGTTCTGCTCGATTATGGCAAATTGATTGACAAGCATGCCCAAGATCTCGTCTCAACCGGTAAGTTTGCTGAATTTGCCGCGGCCAAACTTAGTTTGGACGGCATATTTTTCACGCATCCGAAAGTTGATCTGGCGAGTGGTTTTATCGACCAGCTGATTGGCACTGCCTTTTTGCTTTTCTTGATTCGGGCGATCACCGACACGCGCAACAACCCGACCGTCAACAACATGGGACCGCTGGCGATTGGCCTGGTGGTCGTCGTCATCGGCCAGAGTTTTGGTACCATGGCCGGTTATGCCATCAACCCTGCTCGCGACTTCGGACCGCGTGTGCTCGCGGCCATTGGCGGCTGGGGATTTACCCCTTTCATCGAGGATGGCGGATACTGGTGGGTGCCGATTGTGGCACCATTGATTGGGGGGGTGATCGGCATCTGTTTGTATGACTTTGGCGTAGGCGCCCTTTTCAAAGTTAAAGGCGATAAGCCGTTGCCTCTTGCTGAATCCTGAAGCGATTGAGCAATTTTAAGCGGCGAATGTGATCGCGGGGATATTCGAAATTTGGTCGGAAGGTCGCCAACCCAACATCCTTTGCCACGAAGTCAATAAATGATACGCAGTCACGGGAGCCGGCTTTGAAGTCTCGTGCGTTCCAGGTTTCACCGAGATGGCGAGTTCTCTCGAAGGTTTTCGAATCCACAATTACAGTCAATGTTTCCAGACTGCGCATGTTGTTCTGGGAAGCTCTAGGCACTAGCAAACCTGGCACAGAACTATAGAGTGACCGAATTTGATCGCCCGGGTTCAGCGGCACATAACCGTAGGCTGCAGCTTGCAAAATGTCGGTACTGGGATCCGTTCGCCAGACAACATAGGCGTGCCCGGGAAATCCGTGAGGATTGCTGGCCAGGCTTGCACAGAATGTTATGTAGAAGGGGCTTTCCGTTCTTGTCGGCCGCATATCAATTACTTCAGATGCTGAAGGCAATCGATACCAAACCGCCCACCAGGACATGTATATGAGTAGTGCTGAAAGCATCGTCAGCATAACGATGCCGACACTCGAGACAATACGATTCATCTTTTTCTTCAAATTGCCCACTCAGTCAAAGTTATCAGGTCAGAGCGGCAAGGGCTCGTGTCCCCAACAGTACGCCAACTGATGGGCGAATGTTGACCGACCAGCCATGCACACACCAGCCATGCACAAACCAGCCATGCGCAGACCAGCCATGCACACACCAGCCATCTATTACGGCTGGCGGGACCGCGCCGGTCGATGGGCAGGCATGGCTGCGAATGGGTATACTGGGCTACGATATCGTTGATCTAGTGCCCGACCAGCGTAACTCTCAATACCGTGTTTGAACATTTATACAATCCCGTTCTTCCCGATTTGAAGCAGACCTGCACTGTCTGTGGCAAAACACTGAACGAGACGCGGGGTGGCGTCAGGCTGTTGCCGCTGCCAATCGACCGGTGTACATGTTTAAGCGCCAAGGAAGCTCAGTTCTTAGAAATACTGCGGCAGACGGAATTTTCACTGACGGCGGAATTGGCAACGTCAGACAGCTTATCGGACGCAGCAGTTGCACCAGCTCATCGCGCCACCATGGGTGGAGTCGACCTCGGTGATAAATATAAGGTCAGCCGGATGGTCGGCTCTGGTTCTATGGGGCGAATTTTCAGAATTAAGGATGCCCAGCTCGGCACAGATTTGGCCGCCAAAGTGCTGCATCCTCACGTCCTTACAGATTCTCGTGCCGGCAAAAGGTTCGTTCGAGATATAGCCCATTCGACGCAGTTGATACATCCTAATATCGTCGATACTTTCGAAAGTGGAATGACGGCGCAAGGTTTGCCGTATGCGATCACTGAATATCTGGTTGGTCGTAACTTGGCTAAAGAGATTGAGGCTCATGGACCTGTTGAGCCGCAACGTGCGATCAAGATTTTCATTCAAATTTGCAACGGGCTTGAATACGCGCACAATCAGGGTGTAATTCACCGGGATTTGAAACCAAGCAATATTTTTTTGAGCAGCCAGGTAAACGGAAACGACTTTGTCAAAATCGTCGATTTTGGTATCGGCAAAATCACTCGACCGACCGAAATTGGTGCGTCCAGCTTGATGCATACTGGCGAAATCTACGGCAGTCTGCCTTACATGTGTCCGGAGCAATGTATCGATGAACCGCTGAGCCCGCAGTCAGACATCTATTCCCTGGGATGCTTGATGTATGAAACACTGACTGGTAGAAGTCCATACGCTGCCGAGAATTCTGTAAAAATTATTCTTCGACATTTGAGTGAAGAAGGGCCCAAACCACTTCGCCAATCTGTCAGACCGAACACCCAATTGCCTCCGGGGTTAGAAGAGGTGATTCTCAATTGTCTAAACCGGTTTCCTCAAAAGCGCTATCCTTCGGCCAAGCTCTTAGCAATGGATCTCGAGCGAGTACGGGACGGCAAAATGCCTGGCGTGCTCAGACGATTGCAGTTGCCGTCGGTGCGCATCACTCCTCTGCGAAAGAAACAACTAGTCGCGGCGGCAATCGTTTGCCTGGCAATTACCTCAGCCAGCCTATCGATTTGGCTCCTTAAGCCGACCTTAACTGCACCTGTCAAGCCATCGCCAGTGGTGGTAGATCCGACGGTGGCCACCCTCAATATGGATGAAGTGATTGACGATGCACATGAAGCGGCGCAACCAGCAAAAGGCGCTTCCGATCCAAAAAAAGCGATTTTTCTTTACGAGCAAGCGTTAGCCAAAGTTCGTGCGCACACTCCAGCTGATCCAATAGCGGAGATGAACGTTCTGCATCATTATGGAGTGGATCTGATCGCTCTGGGCGAGAATGAAATGGCAGTTAAAGTCTTACAGCAAGGGCTCGCCTTAACTGCTGGGCACGGGACCAAACAAGAAAAACTTGACTTTTATGGCAGCCTCAGCGCCGCCCAATACAACCTCGGTCAGATGGTTGAGGCGACCAACAATTGCAAAACCGCAGCAGAACTTAGTGAGCAACTCAATCCGGATAATTTTCAAACTTTGTCTGCAGTCAACGATATGGGCGTTCTTTTATATCATCGCGGACCGTTATTTTTCGAGACCGCCAAAATGTGGTTCCGAAAAGCTCACACGATCGCCAAGCACCTTACTTGGAACGAGAAGGCGGTGAAGATAGACGGTCGAGAATTTCAATATGAGGGTTTGATCGCCGACAAGCAGGGTAAGCGCGGTGATGCGGCGGCTTACTTTGATGCTGCACTGCAAATCTTTTATGAATATCCGGGGAAAAACAGAGTCGATCTCAAGGATCATTACAAAGTTTTGGCGTCACATTACCGTATGGCTGGTAATAATGCCAAAGCAAAAGAATATAGCGATCTTGCCGCTACCATTGCCGACACTGCGCAGAATCAGGATGCTGACACGGCCAGTGCGGATGAATTGGCCACGGAGCAGCGAATTAGAGAACTTAAGTCTGAAAAAGAAGGCAAGGCTGCGGACGAGAGCGAGACTCTTCCGACTGCCGAAACAGCGAGCACTAAAAATAACGGTTCTGTTGCAAAAAATTTGGGCGCCAACTGACAAGCTCGAAAAAGTTCACCTTTTGATGGTTTTTACCGTTCAATGTGTTGCAAGCGCCACGCCCGAAACCAGTCAGTTCAGGGCAGTGGTCGAACCTGGCGGACAGGGCGAAAATTGATCAGGTATACTGTCACCATCCAGAATAGGAGACCGCGCACCAAACTGACTCTGTGTTCAAAAATTCGGGACCGCTATAAGCGGTCTGGTGGGGGAAGTGTGGTGAAAATCCACCGCTGTCCCGCAACTGTGAAGCAAGAGATTGCCAGTCAGACTACCCACTTGAGCACCACAACCGAGGTTACCTCTTCGAGGCAAGGAGGCAAATTTCGATGATCGCCCTTTTCTGTGCGGTTCATACGAGATCTAGTTCCTGGTCGAGAGTCAGGGACTTTTTCATTTCTAAAGGAGATTCGTATGACCGCTCAAACAGACTTTTCAAAATTTGATACCAGAATCGTGGAAATGGTTTTCCCCACTCAAACCAATCACTACGGCACGTTATTCGGAGGACACGCTCTCGAATTAATGGATAAGAGCGCATTTATAACAGCTTCTAGATATGCCCGGAAATCTATGGTTACAGCCTCCTCAGAGCGCATCGACTTCCAATCCCCCGTCAAGCAAGGTTATTTAGTAGAAGTCGTTGGTCGCATTGTAAAACGCGGTAACTCCTCGGTGGTGGTCAATGTTGAACTCTATGGAGAACATTTGCTTTCCGGGGACCGTCATCTGTGTGCTCATGGAAATTTTGTTTTGGTCTCTGTTGATCAAGACAACAAGCCGATTTCGCTTGATGCAGCACTCAAAAGCGCAGTGGGGTAATCAAAAATGGTTTATGCAGCAAACTTGGGATATCCCAGAATTGGTTTCAAAAGAGAACTAAAAACCGCACTCGAAAAATACTGGGCGGCGCAAATAACAGAAGACCAGTTGCTGGCGGTTGGCAAAGAGCTTAGACAGAGCAACTGGCTATTTCAGTCAACCACTGAAATTGACTATATTCCGTCAAATGACTTTTCATTTTACGATCACGTCTTAGACACAATCGCTATGGTTGGAGCCGTGCCAAAGAGATTCGGCTGGAGGGGCGGCCAAGTAGATTTGAAAACATATTTTCTAATGGCTCGAGGAATGGCTCAGACAGCCAATATTAATGGTTTGCACAAAGAGGCACCGGCCATGGAAATGACTAAATGGTTTAATACCAATTACCATTTCATAGTGCCGGAGCTAGAAGAGGGACAGAAATTCAGCTTTTCCTCAACAAAATGTGTTGACGAATTCATTCAGGCCAAGGAGCTTGGCATTATCACAAGACCCGTATTGCTAGGGCCCATAACCTTTTTGTACTTGGCCAAAGGGCATGCATTTGGAGAAGATACAGGACGATTAGAAAATCTCCTAGACGTTTATTGTCAGGTATTGTCGTTACTGCGAAAACACGGTGCTGACTGGTTACAGGTTGACGAGCCATGTCTGGCCGTGGACCTTAACGAAAGAGCCGCCAAGGCATTCGAAAAAACATATGCTCGTCTCGAAAAAGAAGGGCTATCTATAATGCTTACAAGCTACTTCTCGGCGATGGGCAAGAATGCAGGTTTGGCGCTCAGACTGCCTGTGCAAGGACTGCACTTAGACTTGGTTAATGGAAAGCAAGACCTTGATACAGTACTGGCTCAATTGCCCTCTCATATGTCTCTGTCTGCTGGAGTGGTCGATGGACACAATATTTGGAGAACAGACCTGACAAAGACAATAACCCTTTTGCAGGACATAGCAGCAAAAATCGGGCCGGAACGCTTGATTATTGCTCCTTCTTGTTCACTACTTCATGTTCCGATCGATGCCAATGCAGAAATAAACTTGAAGCCCGAGGTAAAGCAGTGGATAGCATTTGCGGAACAAAAGGTGCAAGAAATTTCAATTCTGGCGGCTGCGCTCTCGGTCGGTATTAAGTCAGTTGAGCCAGCTTTGGAGCAAAACTCTGCGATTTTAAAAGACGCTAAGAACTCCAAGTTGCGCAATAACCAGGCCGTCCTTGCCAGAGTAGAAGCAGTTACAGAGAGCATGTACAACAGGACAAAAAGCTTCGCCGAGCGAATCGCAGTTCAGCAGCAAAAGCTCAATCTGCCGCTTTTCCCAACAACTACGATTGGTTCATTTCCCCAAACGAAAGATATCAGAACTGCTCGTCAACAGCTTCGCAGTGGCAAGATCAGTGCCGATCAATATCGCGAGGCAATGGAAAAAGAAATCAGATCTAATATTAGTCTTCAGGAAAAAATAGGGATCGATGTGCTTGTTCACGGTGAACCAGAACGCACAGATATGGTGGAATACTTTGCTGAATTGCTCGATGGCATGGCTATTACCAAACACGGCTGGGTGCAAAGTTATGGTTCGCGTTGTGTGAGAGCACCGATTATCTACGGCAGTGTGTCGCGTCCTGAGGCGATGACGGTCGACTGGGCAATGTTCGCACAAGAACAGACGTCAAAACCAGTGAAGGGCATGTTGACTGGGCCGGTAACGATTCTTCAGTGGTCGTTTGTTCGAGATGATCAGGATCGTGCGAAGACTTGTCTTGAAATTGCGCTTGCGATCAGAGATGAGGTGAGTGATTTGGAAGAGGCTGGGATAGGGATTATTCAAATCGATGAGCCTGCAATCCGTGAGGGTCTGCCGCTTAAGCGCGATGATTGGCCGCACTATCTTGATTGGTCCGTAAAATGTTTTCGAGTAGCAGCTTCTGGTGTCAACGACGACACTCAGATACACACACATATGTGTTACTCGGAATTCGGCGATATGGTCGAAGCTATTGCAGCTATGGACGCGGACGTTATATCGATCGAGGCCAGTCGCTCTAATATGGAACTCCTGGACAATCTGAAGGAGGTCGAATACCCCAATGCCATTGGACCTGGAATATATGACATACATTCACCAAGGGTGCCGACAAAGGAAGAAATGACCACTCTGCTAGCAAAAGCTCTTAAAGTCATCTCTGCCGACAAGCTTTGGGTTAATCCAGACTGTGGATTAAAAACACGCGGCTGGGAAGAGGTTGTTCCAGCGCTCAATGCGATGGTTGAAGCTGCCACGGCCTTAAGATTCTCTCGAGCCGAGACAATTTCTCCTCAAGCCCCCTTTCCCACTCGCTGAAAGAATGAGGCGCGAAACTAATTAAATCCATTCAACTGATTTGACGATCTCGGTTACCACACCTAAAAAGTCGTCGTATAAATTAGCATCTGCTGCGGTGTAATTGAAGACATAACCTTTTCCATTCTTGATCGTAATGATTTGCTCGACTTTAGCCGTCATCGGTGTGCCATCGACCGGATAAGTGTAGATAGTCTGGTGTGCCGCGGTGCCACCAAATGCGGTGGTGCTTTCCGCCACCACCGTAATTGGCATGCGTTGAGCGCTCATCACCTTCTTTACCTGGTCTGCAGTGGCTGCCGTGTACGTATCCAAATTGAACGAGGCGGGCAGCGGTTCGATGGCAATTCTCGCACTGACGAGCCCGTTGAGCGTTTTGAAGCGACACACAATCGTGCCTTCTTGAGGCTCTTGCTCCTGCCAATTCTTTGGATACTTCAGCTTGAAATGATTAGCCGGCATGCTTAGCACGGCCGTTTCTTGGAGAGCCTTTTTCACTTCGATTTGAATTTCGTCTTTCGTGGGTTGAGCCGCCTCTGCTTTCGCTGAACTCGTTATAAAGGAAACGCACAAGTAAGAATTAATGCAAATCACCCATACCGCGATTGGCAGATACCGTCTGATTCGTATCCCCCGGTGTAGGTAGAAAACTTGCAAAATCAAAAGCTCGAAAATCCAGAATTTCAACTGTGACAAGCTGACCATCAGTGTTTTAGGCATCGACACTTCGTACCTCTTTCGCGCATTGTGCTTTGCTTATTATCTCGCGGAACCCATCGACGTGGCTGGGCGTCTTGCAAGCCGAACTGAGAGCGGTAGTCCAAACAACAACTGGTCAAAACTCAATCACAAAAATGTTGGGGACCAAGAGCTACCTTCCCTGAGTTTTTCAAAGACGAACAGTCGTGCTCTTGGCAACCGCACTTGTTGCGAGCTGTTGACGCTACTAAGCGTGTTTGAGGGTTGACGATCACTCCTATTCATATTAATGGAACTTGATTGTTAACAGTACATCATGGGTAGAAGTAAATAGAGAGTTTACGAACTACTTAAGACCTCTTTCCTATAAAAACTATTCCGAGAGTCTCCGCAATGACTACGAAGTCGTATTTGGCCTGCCTGATTTTACTCGCCCCGACGGCTCTGACGCTACCGGCAGCAGCTCTGTCTCAGGCAGCATCGCCGGCGACTGGCTACCCCGCTGTAGTAGCCCAGAAAGTTAGCAAGCAGACCGAAATGCAAAATAAGCAACTCGCTTCACTCGAAGTGCAGATGTTTGCCCATCCTTATGCTAAAAACGACATCCCCTCCCGGGTGCAGAGACTGGAACGGTTTGTTCTCGGTACCACCAGAGATGGTTTGGCTCTGCAGGAGAGAGTTTCACTGCTCGTTTCCGACGTGCAGAACGTTCGCAAAATAGCGGCGGCGGCAGTTCCTGAAAAAGGAGCTGGCGTGGGTACCCGGTCAGCATTCAAGAGTGCAAGGACGGTCGCGAAGACAATCGATCCGGCCCTTCATACCAGGTACCCCCATGTGACTGAGCTCGAACAAGCGATCTGCCACCAGAGTTTTGAAAATGAATCAGTCAAGCAGCGCCTCGACCGGATGGAGAAGATTGCCTTCGACAAAGTGTCGACGTCAGCAGACATGGCCAAGCGTGTTGATGCTCTCGATTGGTTTGCTTTTTCCGCCCCACCGGTGAGAACAGCTGATCGATTTGAATTCGAATTTTCGCAGCGCTCGCCGTCTTACAGGCACTATCCGGAAATAACGAACGTCTCGACGGGGTCTTCAGTCGAGCAGGCGCCGCAGCCGACGATGCCACATTTTGTCAGCGTGGTCGACGAAATTGAATATTTGGAAAGAACTTCATTCGGCAAAATTAGTGCCAACAAGCCGCTGGAAAAGCGGGTTATTGCCCTGGAAAAACATGTGTACGGTGCGATGCAAACGAGCAGCAGCGAAGCTTTATCTTTGCGAGTTGCGCAATTGTGGGCGAGTGTCATAACCGGAAACTCTAGCGCGACGAATCGTTCCGGCGTCTAGCCAAAATCGACACCTGTTAACTGGGTCAGCCTGGTCAGCAGATTCTCGAATTCGATTTGACTATACGTCCATGTCGATTCGCAACTGACGGTCAGCTTTTTGCAGAGATATATGGAAAGCGACTAGCGCTGTGGCGATGGCAATGAATTCCAACACTTTTTGCCAAATCGGCCCGGTTTCGTCGGGACCGATCAGTTGTAAAACCACCATGATCGCAACGAAAATGCTCAGTCCAATCACATAGCGAATGGTTGCATCGAACTCGCCAGTAATGGAATCAGGCTCCGGTCGCAGTCTGTCATAGGTAGCCACGGATGATGCCAGAAATAAAAAGGTGCCTGAGGTTGTGTATATCGATACCATATGCCGATATCCCAATGTCTCCATTGCCACCATGGTGGCAATGGAGACATTGGGATATCGGCATATGGTATC
>CAJCHQ010000203.1 GCA_903970295.1 Bryobacterales bacterium | reverse complement strand
AATTTCTCTTTCGGTTTTTCCTTTAAGATAAATAGAATCAATTGAAAGCAAAGTGCCTGATTCACGTGGTATTTTTGTTTTATATTCCGTAGAAAAACTACAAGGCAAATCCGGATTACATTGCAATTGCAGCGGGGCTCGCCCAATTGCGGAGACTGATCTTATGCCATTGCCGGCACCGACAACGGACTTTTCATCGGCATAAACGGAAGAGCCGGATAAGGACGGAATCAAAAGACTCAAAGCAAACAGAGTTGCCGACAGTAAAAGACCTCTGTGTCTCATATCCGCAAACCCAGTCCATTAGCGACAGCAAGAACAACTGGACATTATAGATCCTTCAGTTTCATGTTGCTTGAGCTGTCAGGCACAATCATTTGAAATCATCGCGAGTCAGCAGAATTCGGAGTCAAACTAGACACTTACTCCTATCAGAAGTTTTCCACCCCTATGCTGGCACCAGTCGGTCTTATGCCCGCGTGCTCCTCTCTGGATGGTGTCTCATCCGGCTTTACTTCTGACTCGACGAAATGATATTTGGCCGCAAGAGTTTTACTAGCCTCCACGCATTTTAAACCCTCTTCCGTCTGACCAGTCTGAGAGAGCGCCAGACCAAGTTCTCGCAAAACTTGCCAGTAAGCTCGACGATCATCATTTGCCTCATAGAATTTGGCGGCTGACATGAGGAGAGGCACAGCCTCTTTGTATTTTTTAACACCAACCATAGCGGATCCAAGATTAAGCCTGGCATAAGCCAATGGCTCACCTTTAACTGCCAAGACGGTTTGCATTTCAAGATAGCGTTCGGCAAGTGGCTCCGCCTTATCCGGCTCTTTCATTTTCAAGTAGTAGCCAGAAAAGTGACGCAGGAGCGCCTGTTCACGAGAGCTATTCGGCATGTGCCCGCGCATGTAGGCTAGATCGATCAGCTGGTTTATGAGGTCATCGACATAGCCATTGTGACTTACGCGTCCGTAATCATGCGGCATAGTCGCACTCATTTCTGAATGCTCATCCTTTTCAGAAATTTGGTTGTCTGATGTCTCGACGACCAAGCCGTCGGAGTATGTCTGAGTTGTTACTCCAGCCTTTGTTTCAACACTTTCCAAAACACCCGGATCCATCAAGCTCGTTTTCGCTAGCGTGACGGCAGCATTTGACGAGAGCATAACGGCCGTCAATACGGACATCAGTAAGCGGGTTGCAGCGGGCATGCCACTCGAGAACTTGAGGCGGTACAGCTTGCAACTAAGCGCCTCTTTATTGATAGACGACTTCTTCGACGATTTCATTCGACGTCTCCGGTGAGTGCCCTTCGGTAAATTGTATGTCATCGACCAGCTGCCATATTGCAAGCCAGCCAGTATAATGACACGCCATGTGGTCTGAGACAACGCTAGGCATACTCTACGTCCAGGACGAAGAAGTGCAGTTCTCCGATGATTTCGATCATTGGAAAAATGGCTTTTGCCGGCTGCTCGAAATCTCAGACGAACAGGCCCGCTCGTTCGTAGAAGAAGCGGTAGTCAATGCCTCGAAAAATTATCAAAAGCTGTTCAGCAAGCTCGATCCACACAAGCGTCTTGACTGCCTAAGCAAAGCCGCCACTAAAGTTCTCTACAGCGGACGCCGCCCACGCACAGCCAAATTAGTTAAAAGCTGGGGCACCGATCTAGAAGGCACGTTTGCCGACATGGTTTTCGCTCACTCAATCAGTGGAGATAAAACGCGCCTGGTCGTTGGCAATTCAAAGCATGAATTCGCCTGGCTCGTAGACAGCGCAACCGACCTGCCGGTTGCGGCCAAGAGCATCACATACGATGCCGCCTACTACGACGCAGGCACTGCCGCGCATCTCGGACCAAAGGATTACCTCGCCGTCGCTGACTGGCGCATCGAAAAAGCCAATCGCCTGGCTGGCACTGTTTTAGACGGTTCAATCTATCGTAAAAAAGCATGGTTGAAGAATCCCGAATCGGTCAACGTTCTTGATGTCGGAGCGGGGCTCGGCTACATGCGCAAAGCCTTCGCCGACTATGGTTTCAAACATTACGGCACCGAAGTTTCGCCCCAGATCGCCTCCGAATGTGCGTCACGTTTCGGCTTCGAAACCTGGCTCGGAGGCCTCGAGCGAGTGGCCGAAATGGCTCAAGGCATGCGCTTCAACATCATTACGCTCTGGGATGTAATCGAGCACCTCGACGATGCCGAGGCCGCTATCCGCCAGCTCAAAGAGCAACTCACCCAAGATGGTGTGATCGTGATTCGCACACCGAATCTGATGTCGATCGAGCGCGAGATCCTGGGCGATTTCTACTACTCATTCAAACTCGATCATATCGTTTATTTCTCATCAAAATCACTCAGCAAAATGATGCGGAAGCTAGGTTTGACAACACTTTCGGTCGAAACGAGCTCGCATTTATTCAAAGGCTTTCTCGGCGCCAATTATTTATACAAAATCGGCACGCAGATGAAAGGTGCAGACATTCTCGCTATCTATGCAGCCGAAGAACGCTGAATTCAGCGAGGGCTCAAGCCCAGATCTGCAAGCACCCAATCAACTGCCGAGACGACGTTGTCGGCGACATGAGTCGGCTCGACTGCCCACTGAAACGTGCCCGACAGGACGGCGTGGCCGTGCCCAGTGCGCACCAAAACCGATTTCAAATTAGCATTTTTAGCTAACTCTATGTCTGTGCTCTGATCGCCAATAACGTAACCGCGACTGAGATCGATTTTTTCGATCTCGCTTTTAGCGCGCTCGATCAAACCCGGCTTCGGCTTTCTGCACGGGCAAATGATGCTGTATTCGGGGACCACGCCCAGTTCGAGATGAGGACAATAATAGATAGCATCGACCACTGCGCCCTCGGCCGCCAGAAGCGCTATAAGATGATTATTTAATGCCACCACATGTGATTCCGGAAAATAACCACGAGCGGGACCGGATTGATTCGTCACAACGACGCAGATGACATTAGCTCGATTAAGTCTGGCCATCGCTTCCGAAGCACCAGGTATAAGGCGCATCTCAGCCAGATCGCGAATGGCACCGACTTCGAAATTGAGCGTGCCATCACGGTCGAAAAAAACTACCGGCAAAGTTGAAGAGCTGATAATGATGTTTTCTGGCGTCATTTTGCCTGGCGAATGAAGACTAATGTCGTTTCAGATAAGGTTAAACTATTAGAGTTTCGCATGCACGGGTTGAGAAGTGAATGACTGAAAGTGTCTTCATCACGGGAATCGCTGGCTTCCTTGGCCGAGCCCTCGCCGCTTCATTCAACGCCGATAAAGCGACGGTCAAGGGTCTGGCCAGACAAGCAACAGATCTGCCTGGCTGCCAGGTGGTGGCGGGAGATGTCGAAACCACAAATCTCGATCTCGTCGCCGGCAGTTGCGAATCGGTCATCCACCTGGCTGCACCCACACTCGGCGCAGAAATCCATGCTCGACCGCTGGATGCCATGCGGATCAACGTCCGCGGTGTCTTGAATGCTCTCACCGCTTTCGCACGCGGGCACGGCAAACATTTTCTGCTAGTCTCGACTGGCAAAGTCTACGGTCGCCCACTCCATCTGCCCATCGACGAACAACACCCGCTCAAACCAGACACAGCGCTCGGTCGCTCCAAAATGGAATGCGAACGACTCGTTTCTTTCTACGCCGAAAATTTGCCCGACAAACGTTTCAGCATATTGCGTCTCTTCAACGCGTACGGACCAGGACAACGAGACGGCATGCTCATTCCCTGGATCATCAGTCAAGCGGCTGACCAAAATGGTGGTGGCAAGATCGTGCTTGGAAACGTCACACCCAAACGCGACTTTATTTTTATTGATGACGTGGTCACCGCTATCCAAGCCATTTCTCGAGTAAATCCCGGGGCTGCCGGTGCGGCCGAGATTTTCAATATTGGTTCGGGTGTAAGTGCTTCGCCAGGCGACATAGTCAACATGCTTGCCCAAATTACAGGCAAAAAACTCGAGATCGTTTCCGAGGAAAGCCGCGTGCGCAAAGGCGAAGCTGACGAAGAGAGAGCCGGCATCAGCACTCTGGAAAAAATCGGTTGGAAACCTTTGATTATGTTGCCCGATGGACTCGAACGCACGTGGCAAAAGACGAAAAAATGACGAACAATAAAGTCAGCTGTGAACATGGAGTCGTGCTAGCCGGTGGGCTGGGCACGCGTCTGGGCGATCTGACCAGGCAAATGCCCAAGCCCCTGGTCGAGGTCAACGGCGCGCCTTTTCTCGAACATCAGTTGAAGATGCTCAAGAGACGTAGCATCGACAAAATTCTTTTGCTGACAGGTTATCTGGGCGAACAAATCGAGGAACGGTTTGGTGATGGTCATACCCTTGGCATTTCGCTCACATATAGTCAGGGGCCGAAACCCCGGGGAACGGCTGGAGCCCTGGCTCTGGCGGAAAAAAACTTGCCGGATGAATTTTTTCTAATTTATGGCGACTCTTATCTCGACTTCGACTACCAGGGAGCTCACCAGTCCTTCAGCGACTGGAAAGCCGGGCAGTTCCCTCACTCGACAGCCGCTGATGCACTGGGAGCAATGGTTGTGGCCCAGGCACCAGGTGGAGAAGTGGAGCCGGGCAACGTCAAAATCGATTTCAATTCGAAGCTGGTCGATAGTTATAAGAAAGGAGGCGGCGGGGAATACCGCTTTGTGGATGCCGGTGTACTGATACTGACAAGAGGAACGGTCAAACTGATTCCCGACAGCCTCGATGTCTCGAACCTGGAGCAAGTGATTTATCCCGGATTGGCTGAGCAGTCTCGACTTTTTTCCGTGCTCACGGATCGTCCCTTTTATGACATCGGCACACCAAGCAGACTTTCACTCTTTTCTCGGAGTCTCAATTGATAATATCGCGCACACCGTTTCGCATTAGTCTCGCCGGTGGTGGCAGTGACTTACCTGAATACTATCGCGTCAGCCCTGGCTGCGTGACAGCTTTCACGATTTCCAAATACATGTACATCACTGTCAATCAGCGCTTCGATCACACTCTGCGAGTGGGATATTCCAAAATGGAAATCGTCGACACCGTTGATGAACTGCAACATCCGCTCGTCAAAGCCACGCTCAAATACGTCGGCATTACCAACGGACTCGAGATCACGTCGATGGCTGACATTCCAGCACAGACAGGCATTGGGTCATCAGCCAGTTTTCTGGTCGGCTTGCTGAACGCACTGTATGCATTTAAAGGTGTGCATGCTTCAGCCGATCGTCTGGCTCGCGAAGCCTGCGAAATCGAGATGGAAATTCTGAAAGAACCTGTCGGCAAGCAGGATCAGTACATGGCTGCTTTCGGTGGCTTAAGACACCTGGAATTCAATCCGGATGAGACCGTCTACACCTCGCCCGTGGTTTGCTCCACCAAAACACGCGACGAATTGATGAGGCATTTGCAACTCTATTGGACTGGTGTAAGTCGACCGGCGGCTTCTGTTTTGACTGAGCAAAAAGCGAAGACCGATTCCAAGCGCCCGCTTCTAGATGAGATGGTCAATCAGGGGCGGGAAATCAAGGATATTCTCCACCGCGGCACCCGACTCACCTCGATCGGCGACATCCTGCACAAAGCATGGGAACTCAAGCGGCAACTGGCAAGTAATATTTCCAACGAAGGCATTGACGATTTTTACGATAGAGCGATTAAGGCAGGCGCTCTCGGGTGAAAAATCTTAGGGGCGGGTGGCGGCGGATTTCTGTTAGTCTTTGTTGAATGGCAGAATCAACCGATTGTGCGTGAAGCCCTATCCGACATGAAACCGATTCAATTCTCGTTCGAACCACAAGGAAGCAGGATTATTTATGTCAGTGACTGAAGTAGATCAGTTCGCCACTTATTTCAAAGAGTACATGGAAGAGACTAAGACCTTGCTCGACATGGTCGAGAAGGAAGGCTGCAAAGACGCGGTCACAGCTCTGTTTCAAGCCTGGCAGCGCGATGCCACAGTGTTCGTCATGGGCAACGGCGGCAGTGCCACCAACGCCATGCATTTCGCCAATTGCCTCAGTCAGGGCACTTATACTCCCGGCAAAAAACCTTTGCGGGCGCAAGCGCTCGTCGATAATCTCTGCACGGTGACTGCAGTCAGCAACGACTTCGGCTACGATCAAGCTTTCGCCAAACAGCTCGAGATGTGCATGCGACCAGGCGATCTCGTAGTCGGCATGTCTTGCTCCGGCAATTCTCCAAACGTGGTGAACGCTTTTGAATATGCGCGCACGCACGGCATTTTCACGATCGGTTTCCTCGGCTTCAGTGGTGGCAAAATGCGCAGCCTTTCCGACTGCGTGATCTATATCGACAATCACAATTACGGGCAAGTGGAAACAATTCACATGTCAGTCGGGCACTTGATCTCGCAACGCCTTAAAGAAGCGATTGCCCAGCGCTAAGCGCTAGTTTCAATCCCGCGGTTTCGATTTTGCGCGGTTTAGCGTTTAGCGTTTAGACGTTAGCGTAGCGACCGCGCGGGAACATCTGATACGTCGTGATCAGTTGCTTGATACCTTCGTCCAGCGAGTGCGTGGCTTCGAAACCTTTCTTCTTGATCTTTTCATTCGAGACTATGTAATTGCGCTTGTCTGGATCTGAGCCCACTTCAGCGTAGTGAATGTAGAACTGCGGGATGTACTCTTTAATTTTATCCGCGAGCTCTGCTTTCGAAAGATTGGCTTCGTTCAAGCCAACGTTGTACGGCTCGCCCTTCATTTCGTCGAAGTGTTCGAGGCAGAAGCAGAAAGCTTCGCAGACGTCATCAACGTGGATATAATTTCGCTTGAAGTCTTTTTCAAAGATGACGAGAAAACGATCGGTGAATGCGCGATAGACAAAATCGTTGACGAGAAGATCGATGCGCATTCTTGGCGATGGCCCGAACACTGTCGCCAGCCGCAAGGAAATCGCATTTCCTTGCTCGAGCAGAGCATTCTCGGCTTTAACTTTAGTTTCACCATAGAGCGTAATCGGCTCCATCGCCGTTTCTTCGGTGCAGAACATCTCACCGGATTTGGTGCCATATCCGCTGTTGGTGCAGGGCCAAATTACTTTCTGCTGCGCACTGCGCAATTTGTTCAGCAAAAGAATAGAATCGAGATTGAGAGTCGTCGCCATAATCGGATCCAGGTCACAGACACGGGCTCCGACCAGGGCAGCCAGCGGAATGATGGCGTCGTGATTCTTGATCAGTTCTTTGACGATTGATTCGTCGCGAGCGTCACCAAAAACAAAATTGAAATCAGGGTTGCTGACGTACTGAAACAGCGTTCGCTGCCCGTACAGTAGGTTATCCAGAACCGTGACCCGGTACTTGCGTTTGAGCAAGTGATGAACCAACATCGAGCCGATATAGCCGGCTCCGCCAATTATTAGTACTTTTTCCATAACAAAACAGTCTACAGCAACTCTAATCGTTTCGAGTTCTTTGAAACGAAAGAGTGGGGAGCGGTCTCAAACAGGCGGAAGCTGCCCGAACTAATCAAATCAAAAGAAGTACTCAACAACCAGGGTTAGGGCGCAGGCAGATCATCAAAATCTAGTCTCGATTTCTCTTTCAGTTTTGCTTCTTTGGCGGCAGCTTTAGCGGTCTGCTTAGTGCCGCTTTTCTCGGAGCCTGACTCTTTGCTAGCAACAAGTTTGCCGCTCACTGATTCTTCAGCCGGCTTGAGAACACGCTTCAAATATTGGGCGTCACTTTCCTTGGCTTTGGGAACCGAACCCGTCAGAGTGAAGAGGTGTTGCTTGGCAGGAATTGAACGCTCTTCGTCTTCGTAACGTTTTTGCATACCGGGCAGACTGCGACCATGCCAAGTCAAACCTTTCTCCTCACCGACCGTGTTTCTATAGACGATCAGCCATTGTTTGACGCATTTATTAAATAGCTCGGGATCTTTATCGTCCTGCCCGTCCATCACGCCTTCCATGGCTTTGGCATAGGTCATGCGAATGTCGATATCGTTTTTGTCCTTGTTCAGAGCTTCTTTGGACAGCTGCATCGCCTGCTTATAATTCTTGTTCTGCATGGAATATTCAGCGCCCATCTGCAGCACGTTGGCAGTGGCATTGCCGGTCTGATAAAAGGTTTCCATAGAGTGCTGAGGATGATATTTCGATGCGTCGTAATCGCCATCTTCATCATCGTAATAACAATGTCCTGCGGACGAAAGTCCGAGAATTATTGCTGGAGCCACTAGGATGGCATAGATTTTCATACTCACCTGTCCAGGGAAACCCGGCGCTAAACGAAAACTGCAGAGCTCAGCCGCACTTCTTGTCAGCCGGCACATTATAGCAAGGAGTCTCTCACCGGGGTAATTCGAAAAGCCCACCAGCCAGGAGCTTAGCGAAACCTTATCTTCTCTTGATATCGTCGCTCCGCCTGCACAGTTCAGCCTTTTCTCTGTCTGGGCTTAGATTAACTTTCCCACCGGAGATTCGGTTTTCGGGCAGCCATCGCCTCGTCGAGACGGCCGACTGGTGTCGTGTGCGGTGCAGTCAAAACCACATCTGGCGAATTTTTGGTTTCTTCATCAATCTTGAGCATGATCTCAATGAATTGGTCGAGTGTCGCTTTCGATTCTGTTTCAGTCGGCTCAATCATCATCGCTTCTGCAACGACGAGCGGGAAATAGACAGTCGGCGCATGCACACCAAAATCCAACATACGTTTGGCAAAATTTGTGGTGCTGATCCCTCGTTCTTTCTGCCTGGAGCCGGAAAGAACAAACTCATGCATGCAGTATTGTTCGTGAGGAGCGATAAAATGCCGCTTCAAGTGGTGCTTGAGATAATTGGCACTGATGATCGCGTCTTGTGAAACCTGGGCCAGCCCAGTGCGGCCATGGGCGAGGATGTAAGAGTAGGCTCTGACGAGAATGCCGAAATTGCCATAGAAACCCTTTACTTTACCGATCGATTGGGGACGATCCCAATTGAGGAAATAGCGATCGCCATCTTTACTCACCACTGGTTTAGGCAGGAAAGGCTCTAAATGCTGACGGCAAGCTACAGCACAGCCGCCAGGACCGCCGCCGCCATGTGGCGTCGAGAAAGTTTTGTGCAGATTCAAGTGGCAAACATCGAAACCCATGTCGCCGGGACGAACCAGTCCCATAATGGCATTGAGATTGGCACCGTCGTAATAAAGCAAGCCGCCGACGCCGTGAATCAATTTTTGAACGGCTTGAATATCCTCTTCGAACAATCCAAGCGTATTGGGATTGGTCAGCATGATCGCTGCGACATCGGGTCCCAAAACTGCTTTGAGCGCCTCGGCATCGACTAATCCACGAGAGTTGGATTTGATTTCAACGACTTCGTAACCAAGCATCGCGGCAGTCGCGGGATTAGTACCATGGGCGGTATCGGGCACGATTACTTTGCGGCGCGCGGTGTCGCCCTTAGCTTCGAAGTAGGCTTTGATCAGCAGAAGCCCAGTCATCTCGCCATGCGCCCCGGCGGCAGGTTGCAGCGTAACGGCCGGCAATCCGACAACGGCCGAAATCATCTCTTGCAATTCCCAGATCAATTGCAGAGCGCCCTGAATTTGTTCTTCCGGTTGGTATGGATGCAATGCCCGAAAACCATCGAACGATGCCATGGCATCGTTGATTTTGGGATTGTATTTCATCGTGCAG
>CAJCHQ010000202.1 GCA_903970295.1 Bryobacterales bacterium | reverse complement strand
AGGTAAGCCCCAGCGGCTAAGGCTAAGAAATCCTTTGCAAGCAAGCAATTTTTTCTTGCACGCGGTACGTTTTACTGTAAAATAGCTCGTTCGAGATTTCTACCACGGAGGTTTAACTCGCAAGCACAACAACGCCCAACTCCCAGGACCGACTGTGTCCAACTTGGTGTAAGTAAGCGTTTCGTGTACCCCGCAAAGCAACAACCGGCCTCTTCCTGTTGAAGCTTTGTTTTTATCGGATTCCACAACTTGCTCGAACACCAACGAGCGAAAAGGGGGGAAGAAACATGTTCGGACCACATCTCATCCTAGAAGCCTATGGTTGCCCTAAGGATCTCTTAGCCGACCTCGGTTTAGTTAGTCAGACGCTAGACGCCTATCCGGCGCAACTAGATATGACAAAAATCATGCCACCGTACGTTTTCAGATATCAAGGAACCGTACCGGATGATTGGGGAGTAAGCGGAGTCGTCTTGATTGCCGAGTCCCATATCTCGATCCACACCTTTCCTGAGAAGCAATTTGTCACGCTGGATATCTTCTCCTGCAGAGAATTTGATGTCGATGCAGCCATCGAATATTTCTGCAGCGTGTTTAAGCCAGAGAGCTGGGAAAAACAAGTTCTCATGCGGGGACGCGAGTTTCCTCGCAGTCTGGGCCGCGCGGGCTCCATCGTCGAAGCGGAACGTGAGCGCGTAGCAGCGGCTCGCTAAAGATCAGGTAGCAAGCAAAGACAGGTGCGCTCGTAAGAGTCACCTGTTTTTGCTCGGCCGTAAGCACTCGATCGATTCATGCCCACTGCTCAGGCAAAGCGCTGCACCACCTGCGGTACCGTCTCCCAAGGCAATCGAAATGCCCTCGCTCAATTACCATTTAATGCTTGCAGACTGGCGTCGGAAAAAGTCGTCTCCAAGTGAAAGATAACGCAGGGCTCGCACATTCCCGAAAGTGCAGCCTGCACTTTAATTGTCTTCCAGCCCACAAATTTTTGCCGGCAAATCCTTTGAACTTGCGGTTAGCCCTTCACTGTAGGGGTAAGATAACAATAGGCAAATCACTCCCACGGGGTTTGAATCAGATTGGCTACAGAAGGCGAGCATCTGATCAGGGTTGCAACCCGGACCGAAGGCCCAAAAACTAACGAAACCGCGGCATCCCAGACAAAAGAAAGCGATACAATCGAGTTTCCGAGCAAGCGATCGCTCGGCGAACTGTATATCGTGGCGGACGACGGGCAGTCTAGATTTCATTGCGAGGCGGTCGGACCCGTCGAAGTGCCGGCCGGCGCGAAACTGTCGCTTTATTACAGCTTCGATCCGATTTACGGCTGCGTCCATTTAGCCGATCTGCCGGCGCATGCCTTGCACAGTATTTCTTTTCTCGGCAGCGATATCACCGACGGCGAATTGCAGCACGTCGGCAAGCTCACCGGCTTGAAAGATTTGGACGTCAGTTGCACGCAAGTCACCGACGTCGGACTATCGCACATCAAAGAATTGAAAAGCCTGACCAGTCTCAATCTGTCATCGACCCAAATTAGCAATTACGGTCTCAATTTGCTGACTGAATTGACCCATTTGCAAGACCTCATCCTCGACGATACGGAGATCGGAGACGATGCACTCAATCACATTGGGCTGCTGCAAAATCTGGTCACACTTTCGCTTTCATTTACAGACGTCTCCGACAAAGGTTTGACTAGAATTCGCAATATCAAGACGCTTGAGAAGCTACGTCTCAATTGCACCGAAATCTCTGACGATGGTCTGGTCTATGTCGCCAGCATGACGAAACTCAGGCAACTCTGGCTGCGCAGCACCAAGGTTAGTCGTCCAGGATTAGTCGAGCTAACCAAGTGGCTGCCCAGCTGCGAGATCATTATTTAAGCGCTATATTAGTGGACCCAAATCCCTATAGAGTCCGGAGGTCAAATGCCAACGACTACGTCCGAAATGACTATGCGCGCGGCGCAGGTAGCAAAAGCAGGCGATGGGCTGAAATTGCTCTCAATCAGCAAAAAGGAACCAACCGGCCAGGCGGTCAGGATCAAAGTCGCTGCATGTGGTGTTTGTCACAGCGACAGCTTCGCTTTCGACGGTGTTTTTCCAGGAGTGAAGTACCCGGTCGTGCCCGGCCACGAAATTGTCGGCACAATCGACGCAACCGGACCGGACGTCACCCGATTTAAACTAGGTGACCGAGTCGGAGTTGGCTGGCACGGCGGCCATTGTGGGCACTGCGTGGCTTGCCGCAAAGGCGATTTTATCACCTGCGAGAAACTGCAGACGCCAGGCATTACAGACGATGGAGGTTACGCGGAGTACGCGATTTTTGATGAAAAAGTTTGCGCTGCAGTGCCTGAATCGCTCGATTTTGCCGAAGCAGCACCACTGCTTTGCGCCGGCGTCACAACCTTCAACGCCTTGCGCCACGCGGGCGCCACGAGCGGTGACCTGGTGGCTATTCTAGGGGTCGGAGGATTGGGTCATCTGGGCGTGCAATTCGCCCGCCAAATGGGCTTCCAAACAGTAGCGATTGCCAGAGGAGACGACAAACGTGACCTGGCAATAAAACTCGGCGCCCACCAATACATAGACTCGCAAAAGGAAGATGCAGCCGCTATTTTGAAAAAGCAAGGCGGGGCCAAAGTGATTCTGTGCACGGCAACCAGCTCCAAGGCGATGTCTCCACTAGTGGAAGGTTTGGGTCTTGACGGAAAACTGGTCATAGTCGGAGCCGGGTTCGAGCCCCTGGAAATTGCACCAGTACAGCTCCTTAGCGCTCGAAAATCTATCTGTGGTTGGCCATCAGGTACCGGTCGAGATTCGGAAGAGTGTATGCAGTTCTGCGCGCTCAGCGGCATCAGACCAATGATCGAGCGCTTTCCCTTCAACGATGTGGAAAAAGCCTACGAGCGCATGATCAGCGGCAAAGCCAGATTCCGAGCCGTTCTCGAATTCTGAGCGCGCTCAGGCACTGGGTCGGGCGATTAATCCAAAAAATAAAGCGGCATCGACGTTGCCACCACTGATGATGCAACAGATGCGCTTGCCGGCAAAAAGATCTTGCCTGGCCAGAACTGCTCCGAGAGCGAGCGCACCGGTCGGTTCTGCCTTGACGTTGGCATGGGTGAACAAAATCTTGGTCGCTTCGTGAATGAGCGATTCAGACACTTCGACTATTCCGTTCACTCCATCTTTGATAATGGCCCAGGTGTGCTGACCCAAACTGAGTGTGCGAGCTCCGTCAGCGATCGTTTGCGGTTCGGTTGCATTAGAGAGCAGCTTGCCCTCGCGCAGGGAACGAGCGGCATCATTGGCGATCAAGGGTTCGGCGCCATAAACCAATTTGCGACACGAATTTCGCGCAAGACCTGTGATGATTCCAGAAAGTAAGCCACCACCACCAACCGGTACAATCACGATATCGAAACTTTCAGCAAACACACTCAACTCGTCACCAAGACTGGCATTTCCTTCAATCACAAGTGGGTCATCATAGGCGCTGACGACACGCATCGAGGGATCGGCCGCCGCCAATTCTTTCGTTCTTTCTGCCCGTGTTCTTCTGGCCAGGTCGACCAGTTCAATTCGACCTCCGTAATAGCGCACTCCGTCGACTTTGACTCGCGACGAATTGGCCGGCATTACGATTGTGCATTGCTTGTTCAGGAGTACGCAGGCATGGGCGAGGGCCATGCCAAAATTTCCCGACGATGCCGCCAAGAGTTTTGTCTCGGGTGCATGCGAAGCCAGATTATATGCCGCTCTGAATTTGAAGCTGCCGGTGTGCTGAAAGGCCTCACTGGCAAAAATTATCTTGCTGTTTGTGTACTTATCGAGCACTCCAGAGACGATCAAAGACGTGGGCCGAACCGCGTCTTTAAGCGCTTGTATGGTTGGAGAAGACAAGTTCTTACTTTCCCGGGCTACTGATCGATGCCTGCTGCCGGTGCTGCCGGATTGCTAGCGGTTTGGGGTGTCGTCGGGGCAGGCTTTTTACTACCACCCATGAACGGGATTTTTGGCATCTTGGGCATGATACTCAGCGTCTTAGCCACGACGCCTTTATCCTTGTCTGTATCTTTGTCTTTAGTGACTTTGACTTTGACTTTTTCTTTGACTTTGACTTTTTCTTTTTCCTGACTTGCGATCTTGGCCGGAGCCGCTGGCTTTGGCGCTTCAATTGATGCAGCTTTAGCAGCTTCGGGCGCGATCGGCGCCGGCTCTGAAGCCGTCTTCACCACCTTCTCTTTCTGCTTGTCTTTATCTTTGGCTTTGGCTACCGCTTTGGGCTGGTCTGAATCAGATTTCTTGCTGCCAATTATCTTTGGCATAGAACCGATTTTTTCGCCGACTGCCTGAGAGCCATCTTTGAGCTTCTGCCCGGTGCTCTTCATGGCATCACCAAAAGCGTTGGCACCCTTCATGAACATGTTGCCGGAAGCTTTGGCACCACTAGTGATACCATCACCTAATTGTTTGCTGCCATCAACGAATTTAGAGCTGGCGGCTTTGCTGCCGTCGACAAGCTTAGAACTGGCAGCCTTGCTACCGCCGACGATTTTGGAACCAGCCGATTTGCTGCCGTCGACAATTTTCGAGCCGGCCGCTTTGGTGCTGCCAACCACGCCTTCACCGCTAGCAGATTGGGCAGCGGGCTCCTTGATCTGGGCTTCTTTGACGTGGGCAACTTTGACTTTCTTCTTCTCTTTGTCCGGTTTTGATACCTTGGCCGCTTTCACCGGCTTGGGGTTACCGCCATCCATGGGCACTGTCACGTAAGTGGTTGAGCTTTCGCCACTAGCATCGGGCAATAGCCCTTTCGATTTACCGCTTGGTGCCGCGGATTGGTATGGGTCGAGCACCGAAGTGTTAGGCGCCGAAGCCAATGCCAGGTTGCCGCCGACGACGAAAAATGCTGCCAAACCAACAGTCGCAACCGTTCTTGACTGTTTAAAAGCGTCCATAGTACGTACTCCCTTGTCCGCCGAAACTTTAAGTCGAAGCCTGCTTTTTATAGCACATAGGCCGAGGTGGTCATGAGCCCGATAAAATGGGCGCACTGGGTGGCTCCGCTCCATACCAAGAGGAGTGGGCGCTGACGCCTTCTCCGCCGCCGCTTCAAATGTTTATAATGTAGTCGTGGCTGCCGATCCATTACCAATTGATAAGCCGTATTCAATCGTGAGTCCCGACTAATGAGACATCCACCTATATGGTAGATATTGAAAAGTAGGACGCATATATAAAGGTACCGAGGATGACTGAAACTTTCCAAACAACCTGGCCGTTTTTTGTTTTATTGCTGGCCGGCTATGTAATTCTTTCTCTATTTTTGGGTGGAAAAGGCGTCTATTTCGAGCCTTATATCGAAAAAGAAGATGAGAAGAAAGCAGCCGCTGCCACTCCCGCCGCGCACGAATAAGCTGGGGCTTTATTTCTTTTCCAAATGAGCTTCAACGTCCTGTAATTTGACGATTTCGACCGAGCAGGTGGCGTGCGAAGCGATCGCTTCCGACACGCTGCCGAGCAGAAACTTGGTAATTCCGCGTCGACCGTGCGATCCAACCACAATCAAATCAGATTTCCAGGTCCGCGCCACTTCCAGAATGCGATCTTTGATGTAGCCCTCGATGGCCTCACCAAAAACTTTTTCTGCACCGAAAACCTTCTCCAATTCCGTCTTGGCGGCAGCCACTAATTGCGTAGCCGATTCGTTGATCGAATTCTGGGCTTCGACTGCCAGAGGCACATAGTTGGTTTGCCAACCGGCGTATTCAGGATGAAATGGCTCGACCACCGTAACCACGTTAAATTCAGTACCCTGAGGCCAGGGTCGGTCGAGCACAGACCGCAATGCAGCCTTAGAGTGAGCCGAATCATCCAGCGCGATCAATACTCTCATCAATGACCACCGACTTGGGACGGGCGCCAAACTAATTATAGTGATTCACGACTGCAACTGAACCAATGGTTCAAGCACAGCAGTTGCAGTTATTTTGTCGATTTATTTTGTGTAGTCGTTTTGTAACTCGAAGGGTATATTCTCTTGACGGAGCCCTGTCGCTCGGATAGCATGGCTTCATTATCAAGACCCCAGGGGCTCAAGTGTTCAATTCCGGTTTTTATTTCTGGTACAAGAAGGTTCACCTGGTGTGACTTAGGTACCGATTTGGACCTTCCAGGTGAGCCGCAGATTCTAGAATCTGCGGTTTTTGTTTTTCAGGGGCGACAGGTTTAAGGAACGCAATCATGCATTCAAATCAAAACTGGTTCTGGTACTACTTTACCGACAACTAGCCGGGCAGGTTTTAGCGCAGTTTTGACTAAGCAACCAGAGAGCCCGGGAGTAAAAAACCCGGGCTCGCATTTTTAGCAAATAAAGCAATCAACACACAAACGCAGAGGAAGGAAGAATTCACATGAGCGAAGCCAAATTAGCCGGCAAACAAAGCCCAGCCCATCGCACGATTGTCGAAATCGCACCCGGAGTGACTGTGGGCGGCGGCGAGTTACTAATAGTAGGCGGTCCTTGCACAGTTGAAAGCCAGGAGCAGATGGACGCAGTCGCCGAAAAATTGAAGCCGACTGCGGTCCAGGCGCTGCGCGGAGGGGTCTTCAAACCCCGCACGTCGCCTTACGCTTTTCAGGGCATGGGCGAAGCTGGTCTGAAAATTCTCGCTCAAGTGAGAAACGCCACGTCGATGCCCGTAATTACCGAGGTCATGTCAGTCGAGCAGATTCCACTCGTGGCAAAATACGCCGACGTGCTTCAGGTAGGCAGCCGCAATATGCAGAATTTTGAGCTCCTAAAAGCTCTCGGTTCTGTTAAACGGCCGGTGCTTCTCAAACGCGGTCTGTCGGCCACGATTGAAGAAACGCTGATGGCGGCCGAATACATTCTCAGTGGCGGCAATGCGAATGTCATTCTTTGTGAGCGCGGCATCCGCAGTTTCGATAATTTCACCCGCAATGTTCTCGATTTGGGCGCCGTGGTCGCTCTTCGTCAACTGACGCATTTGCCGGTGATTGTCGATCCCAGTCACGCCGCCGGAAAAAGAGAACTGGTGGCTGACCTGGCTCGAGCCGCGGTCGCTTGCGGAGCCGACGGATTAATCATCGAATGCCATCCCGAACCGGAAAAATCAGTATCAGATTCTCGCCAGGCGCTCTCGCTGGAAGATATGATAGAACTGGTCAATTCGATCGTTCCCATCGCTCATGCGGTTGGTCGAACAGTGGCTGGCGTGGGAAATCGCCCCCACTTCTCATTGATCTCGTCCACTCAGGCTCATAAAACCGAAGCGAAACCGAATAAGCTCACAAAAAGGCACGTGTAAATGGAAGATGATTGGCAAGGCAAAGAAACAAAATCGAACAGCATAATCTCCAATCCCTTCGCGGGTAGCGTAATGTTGCCAAATGACGCCGAGGTCAAGCTGGCCAAACTGCGCACACGTATCGACGAACTCGACGACGAAATTTCTCGTCTCCTCGCTTCCCGCCACGAAATCGTTCTGGAAATCGCCGAGGTAAAGCGCGCCCTCAGCATTCCGCTTAAAGTCAACGATCGCGAATTCGAAATTTTGACGCGCGTCTCCTCGCACGGGAAAAACGAAAGCGGCGCCCGCTTCATCAGATCAGTTTACGAGCAAATTCTTGCCGGCAGCCGCGACGCCCAAACCGAAAGCTTGTAGAAGCAAAAAGGGAGGAGAGGGTTTCGGTTTTTGGGGTTGGGTGGGTCTGGCCAAAAACCGAAACCCTCTCCGACCGATGCACAGACAAGCCTCAGCTCCGACTAGCGGCCCGCCCTCAGATCACATTGATGAACTCGGCCGGCGCCACCGACGCATCGAGATCGACTAGTCCCAGGCGCGTCTGCGGCAAAACTAATTTGATCTTTTCGCCATCGCGTTTTTTGTCGTGACCCATGACTTCGATTACCTGATCGGGATGGAAGGCGCTGGGCACTTTAGTCGGAAGTCCGGCGCGTTCAAGAAGATGCTGCAGTTTGCGCAGCGAGTCTTTTTCGAGCAATTTGCGCTCGATCGAAAGTTTCGTATCGGCAACTAAACCGATTGAGACTGCTTCACCGTGAGAAAGTTTGTAATTGTCTAACTTCTCGAGGGCATGCCCGACGGTGTGACCGAGATTGAGACAGCGCCTGAGATTAGCTTCGTTAGGATCGCGAGCGACCACGAAAAGTTTCATTTTAATACAGCTGGTGATGACGCCGGCAAGAACTGGATCTTCGGCGTTGATTTCAGAACCGACCAGACCTTCGAGAACTTCGAGAAGAGAGCGTGGTCCGCGTTCGTAGTCCGTGTTTTTGGCCACGCTTTCCTCAATCATGGCGTATTTGACGATCTCACCCATGCCGGAAATTAGTTGCGACTTAGGCAAAGTCGTGAGAATGTCTGAGTCTGCCAGAACTGCTTTGGGGAAATAGAGACTGCCGGCTAAATTTTTTCCGGCATTGAGATTAATGCCGGTTTTACCACCGATAGCGGCATCGACCTGGCCAAGCAAAGAAGTAGGCACGAGAACAAG
>CAJCHQ010000201.1 GCA_903970295.1 Bryobacterales bacterium | reverse complement strand
AGCCAGCCCTCGCCGTGACGAAGCAGTTTATTCACCTCTTCATCACCGACGTAGTAGTGCTTTTCGTTATCCAAAACAGGAACAAGCACGTAAATGTGTGTAAGCAAATCATGCACGGTGCAATTTGCTTTCAATCTTAATGTGTAATAACGACTATCACCCCAATCCTCGAATGTCTCATCTAATTTGTGACCCTCAATCTCGACTTCATAACCCAGAGGTTCGAACAACCTGCGTAAAACGCTCTCGTCGCCTGCACTCTCGACGGCTGAAATAGTCGCCTCTAGTGGTATTGGCTGACCGACCAATTCGGGCTTATCGCGACACTTGCCGGACAAAGCACTGCCGAAAACCTGAGCGATGGCAACACTCAAAAATGACGACGCCACGTATGGTCGATCGTTTACATATGCCTCTAAGCTGCCCTCAGATCGACTATCCTTGGGTCCTCGCACGAGAGCAATCGGATCGATATCCAGTAACAAGGCAGCCGTGCAGCGTGCCTCGTTCGCTTCCGGATAGAAGACATGCACAAGGCCGAAAGGCAACTCAAAGGTTTGCACATTGGCCGGATTCTTGTACAAAAGAAATCCCAGATCAGTTGCTGGCTGGTGCGTCGTGGAAACTGTCAGTAGCATTTGAGTGTCCCTATTTGCTTTTTGTCATTCTTGTCATTCTTGTCACTCTTGTCAAAAAATTGGAGCCTATGGACTGGAATCGAACCGTCGACTAATCGCTTACAAGGCGATTGCTCTGCCACTGAGCTACACAGGCGCGCTCATGAAATGGGCTCCTCAACTAATATCTTCTAAGCGAGATTGAAGCCGAGTGACTGGCTGATCAGAGAAGATAATTGGACGCTTCGCTGTCATTCGGCGCACACGGATGCCCCACCGCGAGAAACCTCGCAAGTGTTAATTGAATTACCGAATCGTTCGCGTTCTCTCATTGTGATCACCATTCACCACTTTGTCAGCCCAACCTACCAACCGTTCCGGTTGATGGGTCCTGATTGGGCGATGGCTGAATAGGATCACGGAGTTCACCTTAAGAAACGAGCGCCACGCGCTCAACTCTATGATAACAAATTGAATCAGTCTGACAAGAGGAGCAACGACTATAAATCATGGAGTTCAATTCGAATAAATTGCGACTTCATTGCGATTCATTGCGATTCATTGCGAATAACCCAACTTTTTCGCCATTGCATAATCAGCTATCACACGTGGTGTCTTTTTGCCGTCGATCTTCTCGCAGACTTGAGCCCGCTTGTGATAAGCGATCGAATATTTCGGATTCGTTTCAATCATTCTGTCGTAATCAGCGACTGCATTTTTAAAATCGCCCATCTTCGCATAAGCTGCTGCTCGATATTCGTGATAGTCGGTATCCTCAGGTGATCTAGTGACCACAATCGTGTAGTCTGCAACCGCCGATTTGTAATCACTCAAAGCCTCATAGGAATTTGCTCTCTGAATATAAGGCCAGTACAGTGCAGGGTTCGTGGCAATAATCTTTGTGTAGGCAGCGATAGCTTCCTTGTGTTTGCCGCTTTCTTCCAAAAGCTTAGCGCGCAGGCCCATCGTTTCCGTGTCTTTAGGGTCGATGGCAATCGCCTTGTCGAAATCCGCAATCGCTTTAGGATATTGCTTGCGGTTTTCAAACAGCATCGCCCGATCTACATATGCTTTGCCAAGGTCGGCTTTCAACCTGATCGCTTTGTTGAAATCGGTCAGCGCTTCAGCATCCTGTTCTCGCCAAGCCTCCATTTCCCCTCGGCCGCAAATTGCTTTCGCATCGTCGGGATTCAATTGTACTGCCCGCTCGAAGTACAGCATTGCTTTATCTTGCAGGTCGCTAGTGATGAGCTTTTCGCCAATTGCACGCATTTTTTCAGCTTCAGCCAGACGCTCGGGCGACCCTATAGCGCTTGTGATCTTGCCAAACTTGGGCAGCGCAGCGACATCCTTTTGGATGGCAGCCGCCCTCACTTTCACTGCCGACGCTTCTTGTTTCTTGCCATTGTTTTCCAGGCTCTTCGCGTATTCTTGCAGAGGATAGACCACTTGTAATTCGTTGGGACCATTGAGCTTTTCGCGGGCGACAACCATCGCTTTATATGTTTCCTCAGCCTGCTCCTTTTTTCCCCATTGTGTATAAAGCGCCCCCAAGCTTTCGTAAGCAGGAAATAAATCAAGATTGAGGCTTTCGCGATCGGTCAAGATTTGCTTGTAAATGGATTCGGCTTCTGGATACTTCCCCGCCTTGGTCAGTTTATCCGCCTCTTGTCCCTGCTTTAACCACTTACCACTCTTAATCTTGACTCGTTCAGCCTGATCGGGTGTGAGGTCTGCGGCATGAGCGGCGCCAGCTCCCAGGCAGAACATTGAAATGACAGTCACAAATAAACGCTTCAAGGTTTCACTCCTAATACAGGTCCCTGCAGTTATACAGGTTGTGATCAAAAATTAGGCGGTTCTTTGGTTCATCATCTACCGACGAGCCTCTTGATAATGCCAATCTAAGCACCACCACTGGTGACACATGTTGTTCCTCCCGTACGCAGTCGGCACTGATAGCTCTTTATCCACGAACTGCTCGTAGCTAATTCACTGTCAGGTTGTGCTAGTTTTGTGAATCTGCGGAACCTTGACCCGACACCGTTGTCTATCGATATATAGGCTGGCGGTGCCGAGTTTGAAATGAAAGGAGTCCACAGTGAATCTGCACAGAGGTGAATTGCTTGTCTTAAAGCATGACGTCCAAGCGGTCGACGTGGTGACGCGCATCGTTCAATCACGAGCCGCAGGTGATGCGGGACATACGGTAACAGAAAGGATCGATCACTCCGGGAACGTCCTGGTCCACTTCATCGATGAATTCTGGGGGAATATTATAATTCCCGTACAAGCTGAACTTTTGGAGTCTTCGGATGCTATGACTGTTTCGCAGCCGCCAGTGTCTTGCCCCATCCGATAATCGACGATCCGGGCGAATGCTCAGCCCGCTTGATTTTTTGGCTGCCTTAGCCAGCGTGGGAACTCTGCCGGAAGGTTTGCGTCCTGGGTAAAATCGCCACGACTGGTGGCAGTAATACCAGGAGGACCTTGACATGAAAAGTTTGGCAATGATGCTTGCAGTCTCGCTGGCGATGGCGACTAGTGCATCCGTCGCTTTGGCCGACACCGAGACAACTACGACTACTGTGCGGACGACGACAGTCGGATACGCGCTTCCCGCTGGCGACTACGTAGTCGTGAATCCGATCACTGGCACAGTCGTGGGTCCGTACGACACGACCGTGAACATGGTCAACGGACAGCCGGTTCCGATCGGCACGTATGTAATCGAAAAGACTTCAGGTAGAGTTCTGGCAACTACCGATGCATCAGGAACGCTGATCGCATTCACATCCGTACCAACCACACTCCCGGCTCATTTCCTTTTAGTGAACGGGCAGCTGGTCTACACTTCTGACGACTGTGCTTTCCGACGAGCCAAAATCGAAGCACAAATCACCGAAGCCTATGCTCACGGCAAGCTTTCGAATCACGACGTGAAAGAATTGCGCGAAGGCTTAGCTGAAATCGCATCGTTGGAAACAAAACGAAAGAGCGATGGCACCTTTAGCTCTTCAACATCGAAACGAATCGAACGCAGATTCAGCGAAGTTCAAGCCGATCTATCCAAGGACATCTCCGAAATCAATTCTAAGCGCGCCAAAATTGGAATCAAAGTTGACTAGTAGCAGCTTCGGTTTCGATAGAGATCGTGTTTTAGGACTGTCGGATGACCGAATAGCTGTCTCACAACAGCATCTCGGTATCGCTCCAGAAGCGCAGTTTTACTGCGTTACTGGAGCGATTTTGTTCTTGCCCGGCTAGATTTCGTCTCAGCGGGAATATTGATTTAGAATTTGCCGTGGTCAGAACTATCTCTATCAAGCATTGCGCAATGACGAATTCCGCGTGCGCTGCCGACCGCAGGAATTATTAGACGAAGTGATGAGTAAATCTAGCAAATACCTCGGCACAGCGCTTTTGTTGGGAGCCCTAACCTCGGGAGTTTTGATCCCCGCCGAGGCTGATAAAAAAGATAAAGACAAGCAGGCTTCGCCCGCGGCACCAGCAATCAGTACCGAGCAAGTCAATTTGATTAAAGCTCACTTTCAAAAGGCTGAACGTCTGCGGTCGATGATTGAATCTCAGGACGCGATCAACGAATACACACTCGCGTTGAACTTAGATCCGCATTTTATGCTAGCTGTCTATGGTCGTGGATTGGCTTATCTTGATTTAGAAAATAACCGGAAAGCAGTGGCTGACCTGGAGAGCATCGACAAGGCGTGCCCCAAGTACGTTGATGCCTTGAAATTAGCAGGAATGGCTCGTTGCCGTATGCTGGATTATAAGGCTGCCAAATCTGATTACGATCGCATACTGCTGCTGAAAAATTTTGCCTTTGACAAGCCTGATTATCACCACGTTCGAGGATGCGATCCTTGGGAAATACTCAATTACAGAGCGCACTGCTATTTGATGATGAAGCAGCCGGAGCTGGCGAAAAAAGATAGTGACCAGGCTGCGAAAATGGCAGAAGCAGGCTCAATCCATCGTGTTTGGGCGCTCAGAAATCGCGCCCGCAGCGAAGTCCTACTCAATCAAAATGATGCCGCTTTATCTGATTTAAGTAGTGCAATTGCCCTGACCAAAGAGAGAACAGACTTAGGTGTGCGGGATGTAGTCGGTGGACCAATTACACCAAACAACCTCTTGCAAGAGAGAGCGGCGCTTTATCAGAAAATGGGCAAGAACGATCTGGCGCAAAAAGACCGCGAAGCTTCGGCTAGCGCAGCCGGACAAATTTTCGGAGAGATGCCTTTCCGAAGCGACCACTAGCCGCATCGGCAGACACTTCTAAGCTAAAACGTCGGATTCACTTCTCGAGCCGAAACGCTTTTCTTGGTCAATTCGCTGATTTTGCTGGGATCAAGATTCCACATCAGCGCAGGTTCGCCGATAGGCACTTTGTCATCCAGATTATTCCAGGTCTGCCATGTCTTGCCATAGGTTGAACGGAGAGCAGAGAGAATTGGTTTCTGGCTTTCTTTAGACATGCCGGGAAGAATTAGCAGTCCGCTATCGACCTCACCGTCGTGCGAATGCCAATATTTCTTTTCGGTATCAGACAAAGTCAAATAGAGTTTTTCGGTGATCACGTATTCGACTCCGATCACACGTGCATCTTTGTCGTTGCCGTCGTAAATCAGGCACTGATACAAGTCTGGATTTACTTGCTTACAAAAGTGAGCCGTGCGAATCTGTCGTTGGGAATCGGCGCCCAACTTACTTTCAGACCTATAGCTATGATATCCATCCAGGTACATACCAATTTGATGCGGTGGTGTTTGACTCAGATCCTGAGGTCCGCCAGAGCATTTCATTTCCCCGTCAGCCATTGCCGGCAGGACAACTGCGCTCAAGGCCACGACCACGCTGCTCGCAGCTCGAATTGCTCTGATCATCGCTCCTCCTTGACATTACCCAAATACGGGCGCCAGTTTATCATTCGAGCGATATTGAAATGTGCAAATAGCGTTTAATTAAAAGTTAGCTCGGTTCATACTGGTTCTATATAGGAAGCCCCCAAGTGGGCCGGGCGCGGGATGTCAAGCGTCAGATTTTCGCTATTGTGTTGGGAGGTCGACAGTCGCGTGCGGGTCCGAAGCCCGTCCACAATCCGTACAGATTTCGGACGGGCAAAAAAACTCGACGGGAACCGGGTACGAAATTATCGAAACCAATTTTTTCTGACATAGCCTTGAATCCTTTCGTCATCGTCGATGCTTATGCGACTGCTGGCGCAGCGTCCAAAGGTTTCAGGATTATACATGTTCTCAACTTTGGCTGGAGGTGCAAGGAACTGTCCTGCGGTAGCAGCCTCAGTGTTTAACCGAACGTCCGAATCAGGACCGGCCGATTTGAGTCATTTTCGTCGTGTGCGACTCAACAGTCGCAGTCGCACCGGCTTACCTAAATCGACTGTACCAAGCTATACCGAGCGCAACAGATCATCCAGTCCGTTATCGAAGAGGCCGACCAATCCTTGCACGTCGTAGAGCATATTGAGCCGACGTTTGACGAGCTTGATCGATTCAGAGTGTTTTGTATGGGCCCGACCGTATACCGAAACCTTTTCGCGAACTGATTGCTTGTCCACATTCGGGTAGGTACCTTTTACTTCTTTCCAAACGTCTCGCACTTGTTCGACGCGTGTTCGACCATCAATCGAAGCCGGAGGAACGGAATTGATAAATTTCCAAATTTCAGGCGAGAATCGATACTCAGTTGGCGGCGACAGTCCCAGGGTTTCGGCCAGCATATTTGTGTGGGCAGGAATCGGCCGGCTGCCACCATGCTGTTCCAGTACGGTCAAACCGGCCAGGCTGCCGACGGCAAGTCCAGAGACGATATTGAGCATATTCGACGCTCGCACCCAACGCGGATTGCCACTTAAACCCAGCGGACCATCGATAATTATGGCGAGAATATTGAGCTGATAGAAATTGATGTTATTCGTAAAAGCAATGACCTGATCGCGTCCTCTGGTCATTCTTCCCAGAGCATCATACTCGTAGGCAATCTGGTAATCGAGGACGTCGACAGCTGTCCGAATATCGAGCGCCGTAGTGAAGACTCTTCGCACGACAAATAAACGCTGACTGAGAGTGGCCGAATCAGAAGTTGATTGTCCTTCTTTGTGTGACAACTGGCCGACAGCGGATTGAACACCAATCAGGCTGGCGACCTCCACCGCCTGTGGGGTCAGACTCGAATTAGCTGCCAGCGCATTCTGGACTGAAGAGGCATCGATATCCGTCTGCGTTGCCTGCAACAGATTGAGCAACTCCGTGTCCAGCGATTCGACTTCAACCAGAAGACGGTGCAACATCGCCACCCGATTGGTTACTATCTTGATCGTGTCGGCCTGAGCCGTGGGCATTGCAGCGAGATTGTCTCTGACTTGCTTCTTGTCGATTTTGACCGTTACGGCCTTTAGATCGGTCCAATATTTTTCGAGTTCTTGTTTCCGTGATCTGGCGCTTTTCGAATCAACTGCAGGCGAGTTCAAATAAGTGGCTATCAGCGGTGAAAATCGATATTCACCTTGCTGCGTGGTGCCAAAAACATCCCCCAGCGAATTAGGCCCGGTATCGATTGCTCTGGTGCCGCCGCGCATCAGGCGCAGAGCCAAAGTCGACAAGCACGTCCCGATGCCGCCGCTGATCACGAACATTTCATTGCCGACCTTAGACACGCCTTTCAAATAGAGTAGTCCTGCCACCGAGCCAAATGTGCCGGCTTGAATAAAGTTGACTTCGTAATTCAACTGCAGTTGTTTGCCGCGCCGGGCCAAAAGATCTGCCAGCACGACATCTGACGCGTAATTGATTTCGGCATCGACTTGATCCGCGGCCGCACGAACTTCCAGAGCAGCGGTAAGAACATTTTCGAGCACTGCTACTTCGACTCGCTGCTTAGCTTGTAAGTCATTAGGGTCAGGGTTTGCACTTTTGTTCAAGCTAACAAGTCGAGCCACTTGTCCCTGGATGTTCAGGAGCTTAGCGGCGTCGATTGCCCATGCGTTAAGACCAAGAGCGCCTAAACTCGCATCGCTAGCGGTAAAATTTTGATTGATCGCAGCAGATTTGACTTGACGCATCAAAACAAGGAGCGAATTGTCCATGTCCAGAATGTACATGTGCAATGACCAGAGTAGTAAGATGCGAACGTTGAGAGTGCCAATCGTTCTTTTAGAGTGGTCGTCTGTCAGGCTACACAGCGTTTCTTTCTTTGTGATATCCACTCCGTAGCGTTTCTTCCACGAATCGAACATTTCCTGGCGGCGCGTTTCAGTGGCTCCGGTCGCCACCGAGTCGAGAAATTTATCGACATATAGTGGCAATCCGCTGGCATCTACCGGGCCGGCTTCGATAATGTCGTGCATCGCTTCCGGTGGCGTGGTGCCCTTTACTCTCGCGGTTTTTTGCTGCAGGATGTTCAGGATAGGCAACGTGAGACCAAGCCCCCCGCCGGTCGTGGTACACATTGCCGAAGGCTTGAAATTTCCATCGAGCCTGAGAAACGGTTCCGAAGTGTATAGTGCCGAAAGTTGCGTGAAGTTGGCGAGAGTGAAACATTGATTGATCAGATCCTGCTTCCGTTGGGCTCGGCGCATGATGTTATAGCTGTACGACAGCTCGCGCCAATTCCTATCGCTTGCTCGCCGTACTTCGAGATATCCGAGTGTGACCTTTTGCAGAATCTGACTCTTTAAGATCAAGACTTCCTGATCAGTGGTGGCGTCATGGCTTGCACTCAGGGCGAGGAGTCGCTCGAACTGCGGTCTCACCCCCAATATTTCAGCCATCTGACTGGCGTCACTAGCAGCCGTGCCGATCGGGCGCGCCCCAAGTGCCAGGCTCTCTTGAGACAAAAGCAAAATACACAAAAATCCGCAGACCAGACCATTCACGGCTCTTGTAAAGATGTTTTTGACCATGAATAGTTTTCCGAAAAGTTTTACGAAAACACCAAACGGCGCAGAGCTTGCGCACTCCAGACAGGAGCAATATTGCCACATTGACAAGCTGTATTGAGGAGAATGACCGGTGGGCGATGGCAAAAAGGCACTCGAAGAAAGTAAATCAGCGAGTAATCAGAAAGTAACCGACCAGCTAGACTGAGCCATTTGTCGCGGGCAATTACCGCCTCGCGAGGCACCACCGATAACACCACTACTTGAGCGCGTACCGTCGAAAGCATCTAGGGATGTGATCACAAGTCACACTCAATAGCGAGCATCTTGACGAGCTCAGTCACGGTGCATCCCAGCCCTAAGCTCTGCCTCCTAGATTACGCCTTCAATATAGAAGAGCCCCGGCCAATCTGCGATACTTATGACCTTAACGCTTTGCCTAGCCGGGTTTGAGAACGGTATGATCGATTCTCTTCAAGAACAAGACCGCGAGGAACTGGTCAAGTTCCTCAAAGAAGATTCGATTCTGCGTATGATTGACGACGACAGGATCATCTACGGTTTGAGCCTGAGCCTGGAAGAAATCAATTGCGGACCCGGTCATGTGGTCTTCCGCGAAGGTGACGCCGGCGATGGGTTGTACATTATCAAGCGGGGCTCAGTCGAAGTGCGCCGGGCCGATATGGCTGCGCCGATAGCATATCTCACAGCCGGAGAATGTTTCGGCGAAATGTCTTTGATTCACGGCGGGCCAAGAACGGCGACGATCCGCGTACCGGAGGAAGCACTGATCCTCAGGCTGTCCAAAAGCGCATCTTTGGATTTGCAAACCAAATTTCCGCGCCTGGCCGAGGAATTGAATCGACTGGCTCAGAAGCGTGATGTGGGAGAGGCGTTCGTAGCTCCGGGCTTACAGGGAAATACGGCTTTTTTCGATTTACCAACGGTGATTCAGGCAGTCGCAGCTTCGCGCCAATCCGGCACCCTGAACATTTTCGCCACACCAAATAAACCTTCCGCCAAGCTTTTGTTTTATCAGGGTCATCTGGTCTCGGCCGACTTCAGACATTTGAATGGCGAAGCAGCCGTTTTCGAGCTTCTCAGCAGTCAAGACTCGGCAGACTTCGCCTTTGCCCGGTGCAGCGACCAAGATATCGATGCGGCGCAACGTCAAACGGCGATCAGAGCAATTGAGAGATTGTTAATCGAAGGTTCGCGCCGGGCCGATGAACTTGCCAAGCTCACCGATTTAATTGGTGGCGCGGCGATGACGTTTTCAACCGCGATACCAGAGCTCAAGGCGCAAGATCTCATGGCTGAAAGCCGGGCACTGGCGCCAAAAGTGTGGAAATTGATTACGCTTGACCTGACCGTCGAAGAGATGTTTCCTCTGATTAACGGAGATCGCTACACGGTGCTGCACATACTTTCAGAGCTTCTCTCCCAGAAACAAATCAACAAAGTAGCGGTCCTGCTCGTCGATGAAGACCCAGGCGCGGCAGGCTCGGGCAAAGCGAATCGAGCCAGCACTGCCGAAGTCAATTTGCGCCAGCTCGTCAAACAGTCGACTAAATTGTCGACGACATTGTACGCACTGAATATGGTGGCAGCCAATTTATCCAGCATCGTCAGCACTGACATTGTCCAGACTTGTCTCGACGAAGCCCTGCACGAAGCAGTGAAGAAGTATCCGCAGATGAGCTGCCTGAAAATACACCGTGGCGGCAAGACCCTTGACGTGCGAGGAGCGACGCCCGAATTTTCCGCCCGCAGCGACTCGACACTAGCCCTCACTTTTTTCACCAAACGTTTTCTGCAATTAATGGGTGCAATGGTTTATGAAAAACCTACGCCCAGCGTGCAAAATCGAGGCAGCTGATACACTGTACTTTCGTATTTTTAGTCGGTCCCATCATTGGAGCTTCAGGAGCAATCAAATGTTGAGTGTCAAAATGATGAGGGTTAAACCTCTATCGGCTCGCACAGTTATCCTCAGTCTGGCTAGCGTTCTAGCTGCAGCGGTTTTGCCGGCCTCGGCTGAAAAGGAAATGGCTCTGGCTAATACCCAGGAGACGCAAGCAGCGACAACCATCAACGTTGCCAACATGGATAAACAGGTACCACCATGTCGCGATTTCTACGAGTATGCCAATGGCACCTGGCTGAAAAACACTCCCATACCAGGCGACTATAGCAACTGGGGCGTGCTCAACATCGTCAATGAAAAGAATCAATTCCTGCTCAAGAAAATAATGGAAAATGCCGCCGCCAATACGAACGCAGCGGCCGGAAGCAACGAAAAGAAAATTGGTGATTTCTGGGCTGTCGGCATGGATGCAGACAAAGCGGAAAAATTAGGACTGAAGCCGCTCGAAGAAGAGATGAAGCGCATTGACGCCATCCAGAATACAGAGTCGCTGCAATCAGAAATTGCCCACCTCCAGCAAATCGGCATCGATGCAATATTTGGTCTGAGCTCGGGGCAAGATTTCAAAGACAGCACACAAGTGATCGGGCAGGCTGGTCAAGGCGGTCTCGGGCTGCCGGATCGCGACTATTATTTTAACACCGACAAACATTCAATCGAGCTGCGAGAACAATACATCACCCATTTGAAAAAAATGTTCGAGCTGATCGGATGCGACAGCGCCGTCGCCAAAGCCAAAGCTGAAAAAGTGATGGCGATCGAAACGAAGCTGGCTGAGGTTTCGATGAAGAATACCGATTTGCGCATTCCGGAAAAGACTTATCACAAAATGCCGATCGCCAAGCTCGGTGATTTGACACCACATTTCTCATGGACCAGGTATTTGACCGAAGTCAATTACCCCGGCACGGTCGACATCAATATTGTAGAGCCGGACTTTTTCAAAGGCCTGGATCAATTGCTTGTCTCGGTTCCGCTCGATGACTGGAAAGACTATTTGCGCTGGCATTTAGTCAGCGGAGCAGCCCCCTATCTTTCGTCCAAATTCGTCGACGAAGATTTCGAATTCGAAGGACGCATTCTCAACGGTAAGAAAGAAAACTTGCCGAGATGGAAGCGCGTGATTGAAATCGCCGATCACGAGATGGGCATGATGGCCGGACAACTGTATGTCGAAACTGCATTTCCGCCAGAAGCAAAAGCAAAAGCGTTGGCACTCGTCCACAATCTGAAAAACACGCTCCGTCAGGAACTCAGCAATCTCGATTGGATGGGGCCGGAAACGCGCAAGAACGCAATCGCCAAACTCGATCTATTTTCAGAAAAGATCGGCTACCCTGACAAATGGCGAGACTATTCCAAACTGGAAGTCAATCGCGATTCATACGTGGGCAACATATTCAAGGCCGAACAATTCGAATTCAATCGTCAACTGGCGAAAATCGGCAAGCCCGTCGACCGCACCGAGTGGTTGATGAATCCGCAAGCCGTGAACGCCTATTACATGGCCGAAATGAATGAGATCGTCTTCCCGGCAGGAATTTTGCAGCCGCCGATTTTCGATCCCAAGGCCGATGACGCCACCAACCTCGGTAGCATGGGCATGATCATCGGTCACGAAATGACGCACGGTTTCGACGATCAGGGTCGCAAATTCGACGGTTCCGGCAATTTGAAAGAGTGGTGGACAGCAGACGACCTCAAACGTTTCAACGAAAGAGTCGATCTGATTTCCAAGCAATTCGACAAATATGTAGTCGCTGGAGACACACACTTCAAAGGTGCCCTGGTCTCGGGCGAGTCAGCCGCGGATCTGGGTGGACTGACAATCGCTTACAAAACTCTCGAACATTCGCTGGAAGGCAAGCCTCACACCAAGGACGTCAATGGCTTCACACCTGAACAACAATTTTTCTTGGCTTTCGCTCAAATGTGGGCAACGAATTATCGCCCAGAAAAAGAACGCTTGATGGCTAATACCAACCCGCATCCGACCGCCCACTTCAGAGTGAACGGCACGCTGGCAAACATGGATACGTTCGAGAAAGCCTTCGAATGCAAAGACGACTGCCAGATGCTTCTACCGTCGAAGGACCGCTGCCGGCTGTGGTAGACGTGTCTATTTTTGCCCCCGACGGTGGTAAAAGGTATAAGGTGCCATTGCCGCCGAAGTCTAGTCACACGCTCTCCACGTTACTCGGCAATAACTAGACTAAGCGGCCTCAATCTCGGCAATGGGAAAACAGAGCAAAGTCCGCTTCAAAATGGTGGTCGGGTTGAAAGTGGTTGTTCGACACAAAAACCGTTCCGGTCAGGGTTCAGCATTGAGCGAATTCGGCCCCGCCCTGTTCATGCTTTTCGTGTTCGGGCTGTTGCCGGTCCTGGATACGATCTTCCTGGCAATCGACTATGCCGCAGTCTATTCACTCAACCAATTGCAATTGCGGGAAGCTGTGAAAACGCCGCGGTCGCAGGCGTTAGCCATGAACGGTCCGGTGATTGCCACCATACCAGCGCAATGGCGCAGCAGTTTACTCGGATCGCTTGCTCACCCGACCCAGGATCTGGTGACAACGCTTGATTATCAGCCAGTACCATGGCAGCCGGTCGGCAGCAATCAAACCCTCAATTTCTGGTTCGTCATCGTCTCAACTACCGTCGGCTACCGCCCGTTTTTCACAATTCCGTTTCTCAACGGTATACCGGGTCTGGGCTCGCCCATTACCTTCACAATCAGCGGTCGGCGTCCGGTCGAAAACAATCGGTTCGTAAACGAATGAAGATGCACAACAATCGACGAAAGACGCGTGGCGCCAGCTTGATCGAAACGATGGCCGGTTTCTTCGTTTTCATTCCGCTGGCGTTTTTTGGCGTAGATATCGCCGTAATTTCGAACGCCGCCCAGGTCAACGAAGAATTCGCCGAGCAGCTGGCGCGCTTATGCTCGACAATTTCGGATAAGCCAGATGCGATTAAAGCCTGCAACGATGTGCTGGCGATTTATCAAAAACCCTCAAATGTGAACAGCGTTAATCTCGATAATGTGGACTTCGATTTGGGCTTGCAAGAAGTGCGAATCATGACGTCGATGGACGTGCAAGTACCAATCCCGTTTCCCGGCTGGAACCATCAGCTTCTCACCGCCAATGCCATGCAACCAATAGTTTCTTTCCCCGCCCCTCAGTGAGAGCGAAATGTCTCGATTAAAACTGGCGATTTACTCGAAACGGAAAGCCCGCGGTGCATCGATCGGATTGGTGGTGGCCGCGGCGCTTTTAATCATTGTGGCGATCATCGCCGGGTTTAAATTTATGATGTATCTGGGCGGCTCCCAGGAATTGAGAAACTCAGTCGACGCAGCCGCTTTGAACGTTTCAAAACGAGCCGTCGAAAATAAAGTGCCATGCGGTGTGGGTTCCGGTTACGACGACGTTGCCGATTCTACCGGCAATGCCGGTCTGACCAATATCAACCGGGTGATTGGCAAAGCCTATCTGATCAACGCTAACGAAGAGGCAATGAAAGCGAGCGGCAACGACACTAACGGTCAGGGAGCCGGCGACGCGCAACAGGCAATGCAACAGGCCCAAACGATTCTAGGCAATCTCTACAGCGTCTTGAACAGCAAAGACGCGGCCGATGTTCACTTCAAACAAATTTCCCAGGGCAAGCCCGCCAAACTTCTCGGTCAAGAAGGCGCCGTCACCACCGACAAAAACGGCGAGTGGGCAGTGGCATGGGTCTATCGCGGCGAAGAAAGCAATTTGCAGGTCGACAAAATGGCCTTGCCGGTCAATGCCAATCCCAATTTGATTCAGATGAAAGATAGCTCTTATTACATGCAGGGCTACAACCCGATGAAGGCAAACAACGAGAAATTCTGCTTTACGACATTTCACGTCGGCGAAGCACCACATTTAATTTCAGCCACAGCCTTCCAACAAGCCCAAACACCGGTTGCTGAAGCGCAAAATCCGATTCCCAATGCCTTCAAGGAAGCCGGACAAATCAACGGTCAACTGTCCTTGACTGCCACAGCCTGTGCCGTCGCCAATCCCATGCGCAAATACTACATGGCCATACCGCATTCTTTCGTCAGCATCAGCATTGAAAACACAGCCAAATGGATGGTTCAGGGCGGTCTCTATGCGGTCACCCAATATAATTACGAGACCGGCAAGGTCTGGCAGGTAAAGAAATACAAGATTCAAAAGCCCGGGAAAGGCGTTGAAGACGGATACGCCACGCTCGGGCAGGAATACCAGCCCCCAACTCTGTGGCACGCTATTCACGATGCACTGCCCGGCGACCATACCATAGTTGTGAATACGCTCCTGCAAAGAATCAGAGAGTTTTGCCCGAATTATACGGCCCAGAATCTGCAGGCTTTATTAGCCGCGACACCACTGTCTCCAACAAACACCCTCTGGTATATCTACCCCACTTACAAGCAACCGGATTTGAGCGATCCGACAGTGGTCTGCGTGCCCGCCACTGCCGGCGTACCCGGCTGGATGAGCCAGCCCAGGTCCGGTCCCGACGGCACGGCGAAACCAATCATGATCGAACAAGCGGAAAATGGTCCAAATACTTGCTTCAGCACGATCATCGGACCATATCCAACAGACAAGCATTTCACCTCCGAAACCGGGACAATCAACTGGACCCCTGGCACAGGCGCCACCCAGGGTCTGGGAAACCTGAATATTTCTCGTGTTACCACGGTGACATTCACGGCATTACCCTAGTTAGTTGGCACAATTTTCAGTGCGAACTAGTTAGCAAAATTGGCTGATTTAGGCGACAATGGGACAAAGGGTAGATGAGTTGAGTAAATCCTGTTTGAGCATGAAGGCAATGACGAGAGCAGCAACATGGCTGGCTGCTTTCAGCTTTGTATTGCCTGGCATTGGGCTTGCCTGCTTAGGCGCGGAAGCC
>CAJCHQ010000200.1 GCA_903970295.1 Bryobacterales bacterium | reverse complement strand
CCCTACACGACGCTCTTCCGATCTGATCGTCATATCGGTTGGCATTGATGGCATGGATTTTATTTCGGTCAGCCGTCTGTGGCAAGTTTTGATTATCTTTGCGGTACTGAATCTGGTGCAGTGGTTGAAAGACAATATCATTGCGCCCAGATATATCGGTAACGTCATTGGTTTGCATCCGGTTATGATTTTTGTGGCAATCATGGTGGGCGCCAGGATGGATGGCATGTCTGGCATTATTTGCTCTTTGCCCTTTGCTTGCGTGATCAATGTTTTGATCAATCATGTTTCGGCCCGAATTCGACCAGCAACGACTCAACTTGCACTCGGTGGTGCTTCACTGCCAACAGCTGCGGCAATCGCTCCCCCCTTGACTGCGGGGTCTCCGGCCGACTCTGGTGCCTCGGCCTCACTTTCGCTTTCGAGCGCAATACAAATTGGCTCGCCTGCAGATCTGCCGGTTTCCGAATGAAGCGTTAGTGTCGTTGCCGATGGCGGCTCTTGAGCGATTAATGCTTTTTGGTGGGCGCGCCGAGAATGGATTTGTTGGCGTTATGTGCTGCCGGAGTCGATGCTGCCGGAACTCCTGTGGCAGTGTCATCAATCGGAGCCTGCGGCATCAGTTGCTTGACCACTAATGATTGTAGGTAAAAGCAGACGACGACGACGACAACTAGTCCCAAAATTACGAACACTACGTTTTTACTCATTAGCCCTCAACCAGAATAGTCTGCTGTGAACTATTTTAGCGACACAGCGCCGACAAGTACATATTAGCCCAGGCAAATTAGTTGCTGCATTTTTGTGCCGCTTGTTGAGAATCGGCTGGCAAAGTCGCGCTTGCCTTCTTAAAGTGGTCGTGGTATACGTATGTATGGTATCGGATTTTCGAGCAATTCTTGTGTTGATTCACATTTTTGCCGGATGCATTCGCTATGAGGGACTTATGCCAGGCAATGTCGCTAATTTAAAAGAACAGTTTGAGCAACTCTTTCCAGGCAAGTGGCTTCTCAAGGGACAAACTCAAAAAAATCTCCAGACTGGTCTGGCAGACATCGATCAGGGACTTTCTCGTGGCTTGGCCAGAAAGCGTGTGACTGAGTGGATTGGCGCCCCTTCCTCTGGAAAAACAACACTCCTGCGGGCGATTATTGCTAATTGGTGCGCCCAGGGATTGCACGTTGTTTATGTTGATGCCGCGAACAAATTGATCCCTGCCGATTGGGCTTTTGTCGATCAAGGTAATGCTGGAAAAATGCCATTAAATATGGTGCGCGCCCAGCAAAATAGACGAGCTCTGGCCTTTGGCTTCGAGACTGAGCCAGAGGCACGACCCTGGGAAACCACGCGCATCGTGCCACTTCATGCTTCGGGGAAATTTTGGGTAGTGCGTAATTTAGCTGATACTAAAGGACTCAAGCAAAACGCTTTGTGGGCAACAGAACAGTTGATTCGTTCGAATTTGTTCGATGTGATCGTTTTCGATGCTACCGATAGCCCCCCTTTCTCCAGCCGCTTCTATGCTCGTTTGCAAAGATCTCTCGATACGTCTAGAGCTGCACTTCTGGTATTGAAAGACAGTGAAAATATTTTTCCGGCAAATAATAGTAATGGCAATAACATCAGCTGGGGCGCCCATACACGTTTGCAATTTCAATGGGCGATACCACTTATGTGTGAACCCGGTTTGAACGGATTGGCAACCATTACACCGACTATTCGAGGTTCTGTTTGGCGAGACGGTTTGAGCAATAATCTCGAGGTTGTGATTGGTTCTTATGCAACGAATCGCTTGTTTACGCATTCCCAGATTCCCGATCGTCGTTCACCGAAAGCAAGAGCCAGACTTAAAAAATAAACCGCTGGTCTTAATTCCAATGAAGCCGCAAGGAGATCCTGCTCGTATCTCGTTTGGTGCTTCGAATTTAAGTCGTGTCAGCATTCTGGTCTGTTCAGAAGAAGCCAGCAAGAAAGGTGTTCGCGTGGGCATGAAACTTTCCGAAGCTAGAGCTACGTGTGCAGAGGTTGTCTGGCGGGAGTTCGATCAACGATTGTATGGTGAAGGTCAGGCTGAATTAGTGCGCCATCTAATTAGTTGTTCACCGCGGGTGATGGCTAAAGAATTAGGCATATTTTTGCTTGATGCGGCCGGGCGCATTCGCCTGGGTGGCGAAAGCAAACTCTGCCGAGAGATTTTGAAATCGGCCAGCCGCGCCGGTCATGTCAATGGTCATGTGGGCATTGCTGATAGTGCGTTTGCGGCACTCGTCGCCAGTCGTTTTAAAACCAGGCGCTGGTTTGTCGTTAATTCAGGCGACGATCAAAAATTTTTATCGGCGTTGCCGATCGAACACTTGCCAATCAGTCAGGATCTAAACGATCTCTTGCAAGATTTGGGACTGCACACAATGGGTCGGTTTGCCCAGTTGCCTGCCGATCAAATAATCGATCGTTTCGGTGAAGAAGGCAAACGTGCACATCAATTGGCTAACGGCTTCGATTTGAGTCAGCCGCGCGTGCCGGTTTCTGAAAAATGCTGGGAGTCGATGATTGATCTGGGGGGGCCGATCGAAGCTTTGAATCAAACCATGTTTGTGATCAAATCAATGTTCGATCAGTTGACGGCTCAATTGAAAGAGGAGGGATTGCGTGCCGAAGAATTGGTAGTTTCTTTTTTCAACGATCAAGACAAATTCGATGAACGACCGATTCGCTTGATTCAATCAGCCAACAGTGCCAAATTTTTATTGGAAGTGGTGAGATTATCTCTGGAAGCGCAGCCGCTGACTAGAGAATTCACGGGCATAAAAATCGCTGTTTCCAGGCACTGCCACGAATTGTGGGAGCAGCCATCAATTGCCAGACTGGCTCAGGAAAAAGAATTTGGAGAAATGCAGCCCGAATCGATGCATCTGCTCTGGCAGCGATTCCTCACTCGTCTGGGCGACGACGTTCTGGTCAAACCAATGGCCAACGATCAGTATCTGGCTGAAAAAGCCGGCGTCTGGCAATCAGTGATGCGCCTGCCCGGTATTTCTAATCCGCCTGCAGCTGCCCACGCCAGAGCCGACAATTCCAGCGCAGCCAATGCCATTGCCGTTGACGCTTGCGCTATTGAAAGCGATTACATCAAGCTCATGACCGGGGAACAGGGCTTGGTTAGTAACCTGGTTTTCAAAAAGCATGCCTCCCCTGTGCTAGTGCTTGTTGAATTCAAACATTCACGACCAGCTGCGCTCCGGTATCATGGGCGATGGCATTATATCAAGCAGCTGACCGCCCCCGAATGCATATCCGGTGGCTGGTGGGAAAATAATTTGCGCCGTTCTTATTACACCGTCTTGATCGATGTCAAAGCTGAACCAGTCGAGGAACTCGAGCAGCCGGCTCTGATATCGCTTTTCCATGAACATGACACTAAGTCCTGGTTTGTCGATGGCGTTTATGACTAGCGATTGCCCGGTTAAGCTTTTTGATTTTTCAAATAAATCGAATGTTTCGGCTTAGCGAAAACACGCTTGAGCATTGGTTCGAAATCGTCCAAAGTCAGGCTCTTGAAGTGCGGATCGAATGAATTCTGGTCGTATTTATCGCAGAATTCCAGCGTGTATTCGTAATAAGGGCTTTCTTTGAATTGATCACGCATGTTGCGATCGAGTCCCAGATATTGGAAAAAATAATAGCCTTGAAAAATGGCATGATGTTCGACCAGCCAGTGATTCTTTTCGCTGACGAATGGTTTCACCAGGGCAGCCGCGACATCGGCATGATTCATCGGTCCGAGCAAATCACCGATGTCATGCAAGAGCGCACAAATCACATATTCTTCATCGCGATTATCTTGATGTGCGCGAGTGGCAGTTTGCAAGCAATGTTCCAGTCGATCTACAGCGAAGCCGCCGTAATCACCCCGCAAGAGCTGCAAGTGAGAGATTATGCGATTGGGCAACTGCTTGACGAAAGGCACCATATGCCCGGCAATAATTGCCCAATCCAGAGGCGAGCTCTTATCCATTTGAGTAAATGATGCGCGTGGTCCATGCATGTCGATGTCCTCTGTCACTAGTCTACATTTTTTTGTCGAAATGTAGTTTAGCCAACAGGTATTCCCGCAATTTCGTAATTTCCCCATAAAAATTGTCTGTTCAAATATTAGTCTCTGACAAATAAAGAGTCAGGGGCGCCCACATTTGCACCAAATTTCGTAAGCTCCCCATTTCAATTAGGTAGTTATTCGATGACAATTCGTCCCACTGGACATCGTTTTGGCAACCACTGGCACATGAGCACAACGCCTTCACAAGTAAGTTTGGATAACCTAGCGCAGCTGGGTACCGACGCAAAGCCAAAAGCGCAACCGTCTGCCGACAAATCGGCCGAGGCTAAAAATCAAGCGCACGTTTCCAATTCAGTTTGGGACGATATCAAACAAGTCGGTTGGAACGACATTGCCGCCCCGGCTTACAATCAGGCTAGAGGCAGCCTGAATACAATTGCCCATCTGGGCTTTGCGGTTATCGGCAAAGGTGCGGGGCACGAACATCTGTTACCCGAAGCCGACACAAGTGGCGCCGGCGAAATCGGCAAAACTGTTCAAGGCATATCGTCTGGCGTGGTCACAGCGATTGAGCTGGGTCTGGAAGCTAAATTCGGCAGCAAACTATTGCGCTCGGGCGGTGAATTGGTAAAAGCTGATGCCGAAATCAATGCCTTCGGAAAAAGCTATGAAATCGGCAACACCCTGAGAAAGCTGGCTGCCGATAGAAAATCGGGATTATTCGTCGGGGCCACCCTGGCTGAATTGGCTAAAGATCCGGACAAAGATAAAGGCGAAACAAGATTCGGCAATGCGGCCGGCATGGTCACCAGTCTGGCCATCTACGAATTGGGCAACAAAACGCCTGGGCAAAAATCGTTCCTTGGTCGTAATGCCGGTCGGGCCGGTGTCGGATTCGTCGCCGGTGAAGCTCAATCATTCGTTTCTGGTGCTGTCAGTTCTTTGATCAATGGTAAACCGATTGAGGGCCCGTCACTTGATTATAAGAACGGCATCAGATCGATGGCGATCAGCGTGCTCTTGCCTGGTGTCTTGAAACTGCCAGAACGTCTTGCTACCAGAACGAACAGCGGCGTCTACGCCGACGAATTCGCCAAAAGTCAGCATGAAGCGGCCAAGAAAGCGCTCGCCCCCGGAGAGAAAGCGCTGCCCGGAACCTGGGCTCATGAGCCTACCGCCCAAGTAATGATGGAATTGGGTCGGGTCAGTTTGAAAGCGACAGTCAAAACTTCAACTACTGAAACCAGTGCCCATGTCGACCAGGCGAAAAAGTCGATTGTTGTGCCGCGGGCGGTAGAACCTGTGGTCGATCCGCCTACGAATGCCGTCAAAAGAGCAATTGCCACAGTCAAAGGTATCTTCTCCGATAACACCCATGAGCAAGTCAGGGTCAGTCCCGCCGACTTTGCCGAAGAAACTGCGCATATCAAGGTCGCCGCCGATCCTCTTTATGAAAAAACTTTCAAAGCTTTAGAGGGCGATCTGAAAAACAGCCGCACAAGCGATCAGGCCACTCAGAGTCGGGTGGAGACCGAGGTCAAGACCACATACATCGAGACCCGTGTCGACCAGGAAATTGCCGCCCGCGAAATTCGCAATGAAAAAATGAGAAAACTGGGGGCAAATTCCTACATCGCCCCCACCGATCGGAACGTGATCAAAAGCGAGTATCGAGCTCGTTTCGCCCAGGAGGCGAAAGATTTCGTCGATGCCAACCGCGCGGGGAAAAGCTTTAGACCCCAGACCGATCACTCATTTGGTGGCATTCCTTCACACCCGGAAGCTGTCACGACGCCGGTACATCCAGCCGGCGATTCGCCTACACCAACGCCTATCTCCGATCCGGCCCGTGAAGTTAATCCAGAGAAAGCCAAGCAACTCTGGCCAAAAGCAGATAAGTATAATGAACCGGATAAAGACGGCAAACAATTTCAACTCTGGTGGAAAAATGGTGCCAAAGTCTCAGTCGGGGGCGTTGACTATCCCAATGTTGTTTACGCGCAATTCGATGCCAATTCCAATCACATCTGGTTGCGCACGATGGATCCCCATACCCGCACTCTGGCTACCGATGTCGATATATATAACCCACCGAAAGAAGGCTATTCTTATGCCTCGGTAGACGGCAAAGTGGTGCCTGCCAAGTTTACCTATTCGGTCATGGAGCAGAATATCCAGACCGGCTCCATCAGCTACAAGGTGGAAAAAGGACAGGTCGGTGATTTGCCTCGCATTTTGCCCGACCATTCAATTTACGAAGTGCACTCTGCCGTCCATCCAAGCGGAGGTGGATCCAGATGGACGGTGCTCAATATCAACGGCAACGAGGTCCACGTCAATACCATTGTTCGCACACCCGGAGATCCAGTTTTTGAAAGAATCTTTCAAAATTTGGAGCACGACGTCAAAGTCAGTCGCACTCAAGATGCAGAGACTCGGCAACAGACACTCGCTAAAGTCAAGGGTTTATACATACACACGAGAGTCGAACAAGAAATCGCCGATCGTCATGCTCGCAATCTCGAATTGAGTAAATTCGGCAGTTCGGTAGGCACCGTCGAGACCAATGGCAACGCCATACACGAGGCCTACAAGCAACGCTACGCCGATGAGGCCGATGCGTTCATCAAGGCCACGCAGAGCAACGCAAGATTCAGACCTTCAGCCTCAGTTGGCTCAGTCCATTACGGTATCGCTGGCGGTGACGGAGTTCTGACCGAATTGACCAAACCGCAAGTTCACAACGAAGCGCCCCTGGGCTGGGAACCAGGGGATGCGGTGCCGCCGGAAGCGATGATTAACGGCGTTCCCAATTTTCAGCTCTATCAGCAAGAGATTCCCCAACGCGACGGCAGCGTCACCAGGTACATTTATGACCCCAGGGCGATCAAACGAGTGATGATGGCTGATGGCAGTGTCGGTTACGGACCTAATACCGATTTGACTCCCGAACAACG
>CAJCHQ010000199.1 GCA_903970295.1 Bryobacterales bacterium | reverse complement strand
AAGCTGTCTCGGAAGGATATCGCCTTTTCTTGCAAGTGGCCTGCGTAGCATCATTGGAGAATCCCGGTGGCACTCCCTGCGGTCAGTGCCGGCAATTTTTGCGAGAATTCGGCAAAGATGCCGAGCTATTTATTATCATGGATAAAGAGAATAACGTAGAAATCTGGACGATGAATGAGCTTTTTCCTTCCTCATTCGGTCCTGACAAGAAAGGACTGCGGGCTGCCGACTAAGTTGTCTGTCACTGGCTTTTTTGCCAGTGCTCGCTCAGGTAGTTGAAAAATTTAAGGGCGCCTATTCCATTCAGGTGAACAGGATCGGCAAAGTCAGAAGCTTTGAAGAGGTCCTTTTTATTTAAGTCGATCAATTGCGCCCCGCCCTCGTTCGCGGTCACCTGTAGATCCTTCAAGTAAGTGGCATAGACACCGGCTGGAAGCAAGTCGAGATTCTTTTGCTGTAAGGGCATGTTGACCAATATCACGTGTGTGCCACGCTCTTTCGCCTGGCGCAGAAGCTCTCGGGCAAAGCCTAATTGGTTTGCCAGAACACTTGCTTTAAATGGTTGGTATCGTTGGCGGTACTCCAGAGAGTTGTCTACATTGTTCAGAGGCTTCTGCCCATATGGCTTGGTCTGCCATTCGCCGGGGGCATTATCGTCTAGATATTTCGCCCGATACCCGTTAAATGAGCCGGCACCGCCCGCGGTGGATCCTATCGTCGGTCCTCCCGTCGGTTCAGGTAAGCAGCTGGACAAGCTCTTGCTGACGGCTGATTGAACCGCAAATAAATATTGCGCACGCCGAGCGTAAATGCTGCTGACAGAGGCCAGTGTTTTGTCTACGCGCATCCAGAGCGGCATATTGCCGGTTTTGAGCAAATCGGGGTCGCCCTTGATTTGACTCATATACTGCACGATGCGACTGTCTTCAGGCTCTGGGAAGGTTGCGTCCAGGAAATCTCGGGGAGCGACACCCCAGATTATGGTTTTTGGTACGGTCCCTTTCGCCAACATCGCTGCATAGATGGCATACGCATCACTGGCCATTTCGCCACCGATAACGAAAGAGGCGGTTGTGATCTTTTCGCCGAGCATTGTCAGCAATTTGTATTCGAAGTATTGAGAGCGCCAGTGTAAAAGCGCATCCAATGTGTGATTGAGGAAAGTGGCATCGCCGTCGTTCTGAACAGCCATCATCAAGCTCGAGCCAAGCAGGATCGTATCGGCTTTGTCTTGACGGTGGCGAAAATAGTTCACCGCCCACCAGATCCAACTGCGCCCCGCGCTGGCATAGCGGTCGGCTGGGAGAAAGGTCTTGCTGGCTGTGTCGAGACCGACAAAGACCAGCAAAGCGCCAACGGTGCAGGCGAGTGCCAATCTGCCGCCGGGTTTTTTAGGCGGCTCTTGTAAATGATTTATCCTGGCAGTAGCGCTCGTAAGCTGGCTGGTGGGCATTCTTTGGGGTTATCAATATACGCGGGCACGATCATAACCATAAATAGTTTCCAGATCCCGGCAAACTTCTCATCTGCCTCAGGCGATTTTCGGACGATTCTTACGCGAATTAATATGTTTCAGTGGTGGTCTTACGCAAAATGCAACGTGATCCTACGTAGGCGCCATCTTACATGTGGCAAGGGCGTGACATAGAATCAGGGCAGGTAGAAAAACCCATTTTCTTTCCTAGTCCAAGGTATCGCTAATGTCTTTCGATCAAACACCACCACCAATTCCCAATCCAGAATCTGCAGCTTTCACCACAAAGGCTGCACCGCTGTCGCCGCTTCTAAGCGAGACTCAATACTTACAGCCGCGCGGGGCAGCCACCCCAGTCGAGAATTCCAGTTTCATCTCGGTGCCACCAGCGCCTTACGGCACACTAGCCAAAAGACAACCGAATGGAGACCAGACGAGAGGGCAGGAAGTGCATCCGCATGGACACGCCAAGTGTCTCCCCGACTTACCGGGAGGTGTGCAGGTCGCCGTCCGCTTTTCGGATCAGGGCGCTCCTCCATACGAGTTCACGAAAGGTCCTGAAGGCATTATGCGCCCGGTTGTCGCACCTAAACCCGATATTATTATCGGCAAAGATGGCACGGTCAAGCATCTTACCGACCTCACCCACGGTGTGCACGAAAACATTGTCGTCGAAGTAGAAAAGGTGGCGGGCCATCATAACGCCACGACGGCGCAGCAAAACGCATTGAATGCCTATCTCAAGAATGAGCTGCCGGGAGTTCTCCAGAACAATAGCGAAACAGCAGCTATCGCTCAGCAGAATGTGCAACTGACTGACAATAACAATCTCGTCAAATCTGATACCAGGCGAAAGTTGTCCGAAGTGGCAACAGCTCCAGGACCAGACTTGCCGCAAGAAGCGCAGATAAACATCGCCAACCTGGAACAGGCCCTGCCGCGCAACCTGCAGAGTGGCATGATGACGGTTGAGAGAGCGCACAGTTTCTATCCCGATATCAAACAACAAGTCAATGATAACGACGATGTGTACGCTGATAAGAAAATGTTGGGAGGACTTTATTCTGACAAAAGACATCCCTACGAGCACATTGCCACCCGCAATAATGGCTCGTACATGGTCGGCGGTTATGGTGCCACATTCAATTCATTTAGCCACTATGCCAGTCTTGGTTTGACGCCCCAGGTTTTGGAAAAGCTCGGACATCCGCCGAATTGGAGCAAGCTAGGGGATGTTGTCAAAAATCTAAAAGATACAGATCCGCAAGCTTATGATGACTATGTGAAGAACGTTACTGCCGCCCAGCAAGCAGGAAAAATCGATGCCGATCTAGCTAAGCGTTTGCTGCCTGGCGCGGATGGCAAATTCGATGACATCAGTCACTTCGGCCGGTTTGTAGCCAAATTGCAGGGTCATAGAGGACACATCACCACTGCCGAACTCAGGCAAAACATGTCCAGCACCACGCAAGAAGCAATGGCTACTGCCCTGATCAAAGAGTATAAAGGCATGGGCGCTGATGCTTCGAAGATCGCCCTGGCTGTCGGTCTCGATAAGGCTCCGGACGAGCTGACTGCCGCCGATCTTTCGGGTGCAAAGGCGCGTTCGCTCAGGTACAGCAGTCGGAAATTTTATCATTTGGCTCGAGCCAGCCAACATGCAGACAAAGATGATGCGATCGCTATTCATGAAACTGGCCAGCCTGGTTCAATGTCATACAAACTGGCTAAAGCCTTCATGAAGCATGCCAGTAGCACATCTCCAGGCGGGTGGTGCGCCGGGCACCTGGCCGACGCTCTGGCTGCAGTCGGGCTCGGCAAATGGCGCAACGACGCCACACCGATGGCCAAGAGTATGCTCGCCAGCGGCGAATGGGTGGCGATCAACCCAGATAAAGCAGCACCTGGTGACGTATGCTATAGACCACATGCCTCAGGCAAGGGTGGTCACATCGAAGGTGTGGTCGCAATCACTTCGCACGGCGTCGAACTGGCAAGCGATTTCCATCATACGTTAGCTAACATTCGCGATAACAACAATGGCTATTATTCCGGCTTGACCGTGATGAGATATGTCGGCAAAAACGGTGCCAAAGATCTTTCGAAGACAGAAAATGCTTGAACTGCTAGTTTTTCAGTTGCTTGATTTCGAGCTCGCTCTGACCGCGGAAAACTGCATAGGAATTGAAATCTTGAGCGAGCAGCGCATCTAGTTGTTTGCGCATATCTTTTTTGCGGGCCAATACACAGACTATAGAGCCCTTCGCCCGAAGAGTTGCAGCAGCTGTGAGCACATCACCAAGAGGGTCGCGATCGGCTTCGAAGATCAAAGCCAATTTTTCGGCTGCCTTTTCTGGTTTGAAATTTTGCTCCATCAAGATGCTGACGATGCGCTCGAAACCAATCGAGAATCCTACCGCTGGTACGTCGCGCCCGGCGAATTTGCCGACCATTTTGTCATAGCGGCCGCCACCTGCCACCGAAGACGAATAACCGGGACAAGAGATTTCGAAGATCTGTCCGGTGTAATAGCCCATGCCGCGCACGAGGGTTGGATCGAATTCGATTTGATAGGCGCCATTGGCCACCTGTCTAACTGCGGAGATGACGTTGACGAGAGCTTGCCAGGCGTCGTCGG
>CAJCHQ010000198.1 GCA_903970295.1 Bryobacterales bacterium | reverse complement strand
AAGACGAAGTCGACGGTCAGGAGCGGCGCCAACCGGTGCCCCCGGAAGTGGTGATCGAAGATCCGCCGCCCGCCTGGGAAACAGTCGAAGCCGCCAGCTTGCCTTTGCGTCTCGAGTGGTCGCAACCCAATGAGTCGCGTTTTGAGATCAGTTTCGAACTACAGCCCAATGCCAGATGTTGGGGCTTGGGCGAACGTCAGTCCGGGCTGAATCTGCGCGGTCGACATCACACCCTTTTCAATACGGATGATTACACGCACATCGAATCGATCGATTCGATGTATAAATCGATTCCGTTTCTTGTGATCGAGCACCACGGACAATACCATGGTTTGTTTCTGGATTCGCCCGCCCGGCAAAAATGGTTCCTCGATGAAGATTGGACAAAGCGGGGCAAAATCGAGCTACTATCCAGGCGCGGCTGGGATCTTTATGTGTTCGGGCCGTGTTCGCTGCCGACTCTAATTTCGGCTTATACGACCTTGACCGGACGCAGTTACTTGCCGCCTCGCTGGTCGTTGGGACATCAACAGAGCCGCTGGAGCTATCCTGACGAAGAGACCGTTGTCAAAATCGCCCACGAGTTTCGCACACGTAAGATACCGTGTGACGTCATGGTGCTGGACATCGACTACATGGAAGACTATCGCGTTTTTACGCATAGCAAAGAGCGTTTCGCCAGTTTTCCTAATCTCATTTCCGATTTGCAACTGAACGGTTTCAAGGTCGTGACCATTGTCGATCCCGGTGTCAAACAAGACGAAGATTATTTCGCCTATGTCGACGGACTCAAGCATGATTATTTTTGTAATACCGCCGATGGTGAAGTATTTATTGGTAAGGTTTGGCCTGGTCTTTCGGCATTTCCTGATTTTGTCAAAGAAGATGTGAGACGCTGGTGGGCAGCATTGCACGGTTTCTATACCGATCATGGCGTCGGTGGCATCTGGAACGACATGAACGAGCCTTCGATTTTCGAGCAGCAAACACCGTTGCCGAAAGATGCTCTCGAGCTGCCGAAAGAGTCGGAGCAGTTGTTTATGCAAACCACTCCCGATGGAAAAGTCGGACACTTCGAAGTGCGCAATCTTTATGGCATGCTGATGAGCCGGGCTACTTGTGAGGGTTTGCGGGCGCTGCGTCCGGACGAGCGCCCATTCGTTCTCAGTCGCTCTTCTTATGCCGGACAGCAAAGATACTCCGCAGTCTGGCTTGGAGACAATATGTCCTGGTGGGGTCATCTGGAGAGCAGTATTCCCATGATCATCAATATGGGACTTTCTGGTATTCCCTTTAGTGGCGTGGATATCGGCGGTTTCAACCACGATTGCACGGCCGAATTGCTTGTGCGCTGGTATGAGACAGGTATTTTCTATCCGTTCTTTCGCAATCATTGCTCGCTCTATGGGCGCCCTCAAGAACCCTGGGTTTTCGGAGAAGAAGTGGAAGGGTTGGTGCGCAATTTGATCGAGTGGCGGTACAAACTACTGCCTTACATTCAAGGACTTTTCTATGAGCATATGCGCACGGGCGCTCCCTTGCTCAGACCGCTTGCCTGGCATTATCCCAACGACCGAATCGCGGTCGAGATCGACGACCAATTCATGTATGGCGAGAAAATACTGGTGGCACCAATTACGGTGCGAGGTCGAACCATACGCAGTGTCTATTTGCCCGAAGGCCGCTGGCACCCGATCACCGGAGGCCAGTCCCTAGAGGGCGGTCGCACCCATCAAATTACCTTCGAGCTCGGCACAGTGCCTGCATTCGTCAAAGACGGCTCGATCATTCCCCTGGTCGACGTGATCCAAAATACTGGCGAATACGAGAAGGCAACGATTGTTTTCCACTGCTTCGGCGACAAATGCGAAGGTGAATTCTTCGATGATGACGGGATTAGCCCCAATTACATCGTCGGTGACTATAACGAGTGGGTTTTGAAAGTCGATAACGGCCATCTCAAAGCCCAACCCCGATCGCTTGGCTATATGGGCTCCAACCGGCGCTATAGCTTAGTCTGGCAAGGGCACTATTCGACGATCGAACTCGATCTGTAAGAATTAGTGACTATATGTTAAAGTCGAAATTCGAAAGGAATTCTCGACTAGTGCTCTGACGGGCTCTGGATATCTTCCGTCTTGGTCGCTTCGCCGCCTTTGCGACCGATCTCTGACATGTGTTCACGATCCTGGCTGACCGATTCGCCGCCTTTGCGACCGATCTCGGACATGTGTTCACGGTTTTGACTGACCGATTCGCCGCCTTTGCGACCAATCGACGCCATATGTTCGCGATTGCTACTGACAGCGACGCCGCCTTTTCGACCGGCTTCTTTTGCTTGTTGTGAGTCGAATTCGTGAGCGGTGCCCTTCTGGTGAGCAGCTTTCCCACCCAAGCTGGCAATTTCTTTTTGCTTTTCACGATCCATAGCCGCAAAACCACGATTGCGGGCGGTGCCGTTTGTTTGCTTCTCTTTCTTGGCCATTGAACCCTCCGCACCAAATCCAGTGTCATACTTCACTTTTCACTTGGTTATCGACTGGACTGGGTCTGAAATGTTCCGGAATCGAATGCCGAAAAGCCCCTTCCTACCCAAGGAACGGGCTTTTTTGCAAGCGGACTGAGCAGACGAAAGCGAGTACTCGCTTGGCTGCAGCCGGTTTAAGGCGATTTAAAGATGAGAATGGGCGATCGCCTCAAGCCGAGCAATGCGATCGGCTGTAGGTGGGTGTGTAGAGAAGATGTTGACAAACCAGCTGCGCGGATCGGGTTTCATAATATACAAGGATGATAAGGCTGGATTGGAGCGCATCGGTACTTGCTGCGTCACATTTTCGATTTTGCTGAGCGCCGACGCTAAGGCCAGTGGGTGACCGCATAGCCTTGCTCCGGTCGCATCTGCTTCATATTCACGAGAGCGCGAAATGGCCAGATTAATCAAAGTGGCAGCAATTGGCGCCAAAACCATCAACAACAGAGAAAAGATTGGATTACGTCCCTCACGGTCGTCACCACCGCCGAAATACATGCCGTAATGAGCGATCATGGTGACAACCGAAGCCATGACTGCGGCGATAGTAGAAATCAAAACATCGCGATTTTTGACGTGACCCAATTCATGCGCAAGCACAGCTTCCATCTCGTCAGTATTGAGAATGCGCATAATGCCCTCTGTCACGGCGATCGACGAATGCGCCGGGTCGCGCCCGGTGGCAAAAGC
>CAJCHQ010000197.1 GCA_903970295.1 Bryobacterales bacterium | reverse complement strand
GTCTGAAGGAAAGGAAGAGGCGGTCCCGGATGGATTGCGCATTCTTCAGAATGCGCATAATTACGTGCAGAACGCACTTTAAGGAGGATTTGTGGACACATATGCTCAGGCTGGCGTGAACATAGCGCGTTCCGAAGCCTTCGTCGAGCGCTTGAAGCGGCAAGCCAGCCGCCCCGACCACGCTAAGCTCTGGAAAGGTGCCGGTGGTTACGCCGCAGTTGTTCCGGTTTCGGAGCAGCTTGGTATCGCGTTGACCACAGATGGTGTCGGCACTAAATTACTGATTGCCTGCGCACTGGAGAAACTGGAAACGATAGGCATCGATCTCGTCGCCATGTGCGCCAATGATCTGGTTTGCGTCGGCGCCAAGCCAAGCGCCTTTCTCGACTATTACGCGACATCCAAACTTAATGACCAAGACGCAGACGCGCTGATCAAAGGCATAGTGGAAGGATGCGACCAAGCCGACATGATTCTAGTTGGTGGCGAAACTGCAGAGATGCCGGATTTGTACAGCAATAACCATTTCGACATCGCCGGTTTCGCCATGGGCACAGTGACAAAATCAGAATTATTGACTGGAGCAGAAATCAAACCCGGGCAGGCTGTAATCGGCATTGCTTCCAACGGCATTCATTCGAATGGGCTGTCACTAGCTCGCAAAGTGTTGCCGCTTGATCTATATGCACTCGAGCTGCTCAAACCGACATTCATTTATGTCAAAGCGGCAGTGAAGATTTTGGACGAATCGAGGAGTCATGTCAAAGGCATTGCCAATATCACCGGTGGTGGCTGGCGCAATATGCTCAGGCTTTCAGATAAGGTAGGCATTGAAGTCAGCGAACCGCTGCCGGTCTCTGATGTTTTCCAAGCCCTGGCTAAAGAAGTAGAGCCGGCGGAGATGTACAAAACATTCAATATGGGTATGGGTATGGTCGTCATCGCAGACGGTGGGGTCGAGGAAATTATACGCACGTTCGGTGCGCATGGCTTCACGGCCAAGCAAGTAGGAGTGACCAACAATCGGGAAGAAAAAATTTCGATTCACACCAATGTTTCTGCGAAGCACGAGCGAATAGAGATTAGTAACTGAGGGACCAGGGAGAAAAAAAATGCGAACAGCGTTAGTGAGTGTTTCGGACAAATCCGGTTTGCCCGAATTGATCAAAGGGATGAAACAGATTCCGGGTCTGACCGACCTGAGAATCATTGCCACAAGCAGTACGGCAAAATTTCTCCAGGGTGAAGGCTTCGAATGCACGCTGATCGAAGACATCACTAAGTTTCCCGAAATTCTCGGCGGGCGCGTTAAAACGCTGCATCCGAACGTCTTTGCCGGCATTCTGGCCAGAGACAGTTTTGAAGATCGCAAGACGATTCAAGAGCACAATATCGACCAAATCGATTTTGTCATTGTTAACCTCTATCCTTTTGAGAAAAAGTTGAAAGAGAATTTGAGCGAACCGGAAATGGTTGAGCAAGTCGATATCGGTGGTCCGAGTTTGATTCGGGCAGCTGCGAAAAATTTCGCCCGCGTCGTCATCGCCTGCGACCCCTCACAATACGTCGATATTGTCGAGAATTTGAAAGCTAATGACGGCACCACCACCTTGGAATTCCGAAAACAGCTTGCGCAAGCAGCTTTCGCCAGAACGTGCGAATACGATCGTCACATCTCCGACTATTTCACCACTCGCGTCTCGGCCGGCACAAACGGTCATCCGCTGCCGGATGCGCTCAATCTTAAACTGCAGCAATATCAGCAGCTTCGCTACGGTGAGAACCCGCACCAGGCAGCCGTCTGGTATTCAGATGGTCGCTTCACCGCCGGGCATGTGCCCTTGACCGATTTCCCGCCTTTCGAGCAGTTGCAAGGCAAAGAACTTTCGTCGAACAATATCACCGACACTTATTGCCTGGTCCGTATTCTTAAAGACATCGGCACTCCAGCCGCTTGCATCATCAAGCATAACAATCCATGCGGAGTGGCAGTAGGAGCGACGATCGAGGAAGCCTATCAGAAAGCCTATATGACCGATCCCCTGGCCGCGTTTGGTGGCATATTCGGTTTCACCGGAAAAGTGGAAGCCGGCCTGGCTAAATTAGTGACCGAAGGTTTCGTGGAAATCGTAGCGGCGCCAGATTTTTCAATAGAAGCCCTGGATGTGTTCAAGTCGAAAAAGAATGTGCGCGTTCTCAAACTAAAGCCGGCATTGCTCAAAGCCAGCACTGAGACATCGTGGCACGTGCGCGATCTGCAAGACTTCGGCTGGATTATCGAAAAAGATATCGAGCCACCCGTGCAGTTGGCACAATTTCAGACAGTCTCCGGAGAAGCTCTGGGCGGCGGACATATGGCTGACGCAGCCTTCGCCTGGGCGGTCGTGAAGCATCTCACATCCAATGCCATTTTCGTCGCCAAAGATGGCGGCTCACTCGGCTTTGGCATCGGCCAAACCAGCCGCATCGCCTCGGTAAAAATCGCCCTGGAACAAGCCGGCGAGGCCGCTCGCGGAGCGGTTATGGCAAGTGACGCTTTCTTTCCAGCGACCGACAATATCGAAGCCGCTGCCGAAGCTGGCATCAGCGTGATCATTCAACCGGGCGGTAGCATCAAAGACAAGGACGTGATTGCCGCATGCGATAAAGCCGGAATCAAGATGCTCTTCACCGGGCAGCGTGTCTTCAAGCACTAGAGGAAAACACTAATTCGCACGTCGCGAGGAGGTTGATTTGGTTAAGCCTTTGGTGGGCATCGTCATGGGAAGCGAATCGGACTACGATACGCTCAAACATGCCGAAGAGATTCTGGAATCATTTTTAGTGCCGTATGAAATATCTGTGACGAGCGCTCACCGAACACCCGACGTGATGTACGAATATGCAAAAAATGCCCAAGTTCGTGGTCTCAAAGTAATCATCGCCGGAGCAGGTGGGGCTGCCCATCTGCCTGGTATGGTTTCTGCACTGACTCCGTTGCCCGTGCTTGGTGTACCAATTGAATCGAAAGCGCTCAAGGGTCTCGACAGTTTGCTTTCAATCGTACAGATGCCTGGCGGTGTGCCCACCGCGACGTTTGCGATCGGCACCAGCGGCGCCACCAATGCGGCACTGTTCGCTTTGCGAATCCTCTCTTTGAACGATGCCGAGCTAGCTTCTAAGCTGGCAAATTATCAAAAAGAACGTGCAGCACAAGCGCTAGCGGGTAACGAGCGGGTGCAGGCTCGATCGAAAGCCAATAGTTAATCAGAGTGAGTGGGCGTGCCGCAAGTAAATGGCTAGTCGGAGAGCAGCTGAGCATGCCGGAAGCGAATAAAAAGTGGAGGTCGGCGTCATGACCAAGCGCATCGGTATTTTGGGCGGTGGACAATTAGGCATGATGTTGTCCGAGAGCCTGATGCGTTTAGGCGTTGAAGTCTCCGTTTACGATCCAGATCCGCTGGCGCCACTATGTTTACATGCGACGTGCATTTTCAATGGCAGCTGGTCGGACGAAAACAAGCTGACCATGTTCTTCGAAGAATGCGATCGCCTGACTTATGAATTCGAGAACGTCGAAAGTGAATTGCTATTCCGGTTGGAAGAGCGTAAGTCTCTGATGCCTGGAGCTAACGTCCTCAAGACCACTCAGAACCGGGGGAATGAGAAGCGCTTTCTGCAAGAGCATAATTTGCCGCATGTACAATTCGAGATTATCTCCAGGGAAGATGCCGGGGAGGCGCTAAAAAAGATCCAGAAGTTTGGCTTACCCTGCGTGACAAAGACAACCTTTGGTGGTTACGATGGCAAAGGGCAGTTTATGCTTAATTCAGAAGCTGAAGCGCACGCACTTTATGCCGCCGACGAATTCGCCAAGAGCGAACACATTCTCGAAGAAGCGATCGATATCGCTTTCGAAGTCAGTTGTATCGTCGCGCGCTCGCCCAATGGAGAAGAGGTGACCTTTCCGATTTTCGAAAATCAGCACCACGATCATATTCTCGATCTGACACTCGTGCCGGCGCGCATCCCGGCTGCGGTGTCCGAACGCATTCAACACATTGCCAGAACCGCGGCCCAAGCCTTAAACGTTTATGGTTTGCTGACGGTGGAATTTTTTCTTTCGCGCGCAAAGCCGCGCAGTACAAGCGCGGATGAGGTCGATGGTTGGTATATCATGATCAATGAGTTTGCTCCGCGTCCCCATAATTCAGGGCACGTGACGATGAAAGCTTGCGATCTCAGTCAATATGATTTGCTCGCGCGCGTGCTGCTAGATGTACCGTTGAAGACGCCGAGATTGGTCAGTGAAGAAATTTTCTGCATGGGCAATCTGCTCGGCGATGTTTGGCTGGCCCAAGGCAGCCAGCAGGATCAGCTGAATTTAGACTGTTTGCGCGACTTTCCAGAAGTCGTTGACGTTGTTCTTTATGGCAAAAAGGAAGCCAGAACGAAACGCAAAATGGGTCATTTTGTCTGCCGCGCAAGCAATCACGATCAGGCAATCGCAATCGCTCACAAATTTCGAGAGAGCTTGAAACTGCGGGGAGCGGTGGCTAGCCAAGCAAAGAATTAAGGCTTCATGTACCTGGAGCCTGCTTGCTAGAGCGCGGAGTATGCTTGATCCAGGTCAGACCGGGTAAACAGCGTGCGTCAATTACCAGACTCTCCAGCCGACGTGCAAAAACAGCCGCCGCGATCGGCAAACAAGTTCAATGCCGCCAAGGCTTTGCTATTTCTTTCGCCCGTCCTTTTAATGGGATTGGTGCTTGTGCTGTGGATCAATTCGACCGGATGGATCCCCTTTTCGCTGGGGGTACTGCAGCACAATGGATCTAATTACGAGGAGGCGATCGATTATTTCGACTGGGCAATCAAGGCCAATCCGAATTGGGCGGAAGCCTATGATTACCGCGCTCAAGCCCGAGTAAATCTAAATGCGGAAGGCACTCACCAGAATCTCGACCTGGCTATTGCCGATGCCAACAAAGCGATTGCGCTCGACCCGACTAGATCCAATTTCTACGAAACGCGCGCTGAGGCTTATCGCGCAGCTGAAAAATTCAAAGAGGCAATTGGCGATTACTCCAAGCGCTTGAACATGGCTGCCGGAGATGGCGCGGGCGCACACGGAACGTCAGCTGATGCGCTGGATACAGAGCAGAGTTTGCTTGAATCGCGAGCCGAAGTTTACGAGAAATTGGGCGATTGGGAAAAGGCTCAAGATGACAGACAGAAGCTGATCGATCAATACACCAGAGAGATAGCCGACCAGAAGAGCGAACCAAAGATCGAACAAAAAGGCGAACAAAAAAAAGATAGCTTTGAGAATTCACCCGTCGAACATTCTCCTTATCAGGACATTGCCGACCAATATGTGCGACTGGGAGAATTCGACAAAGCCATGCATAACTATGCTCTGGCAATCGGTCAGCTATCTGCTGCCTGCGTAGACCGTGCATACGCGAGCAGAGGCGATTTAGAATTTCGTCTCGGAAAATATAAAGACGCCTTGAATGATTACGACAAGGCGATTTCGTTGACGGCGAATTCCGCGCAAGACGACGATCAAAAAACTGAGCTGGCGGCGAATTATTATGGGCGCATCAGAGTGTACATGAAGCGCAAAGAATATGAGAAGGCTTTAGCCGATTGCGACAAACTGGTTGATCTCGATGCCCAGGATTCATACAAAGCTCTGCGCGCGAATGTCTACGATAAGCTCGGTCAGCACGAACAGGCTAATGCCGACCGAGAAGAAGTGCTCGAGCCTTATGAAGCCGCGGTTAAAGAAGAAGCGACTGATACAGCGTATAACGATCGCGGCGTCGCGCACGAGGATGTTGGCCAGTACAGTAAGGCATTGCAAGATTATCTACAGGCGATCAAACTGAGTCCCAAAGAGAGCATGTATTTGTCGAATGGCGCGCGCATGTATGGGCGACTCGGCAATCACGAAAAAGCGCTGGAGATGTTTGCCCGGGCGATAAGCGCAGACACGACCCAGGCGGATAAATCTTCTGATTACGCATCGATTGCGCAAGACCAGATCAAAGCTGGTCACGCAGAAGCAGCTGTCGCTGCCGCCAGCAAGGGATTACAACTGGATGCGTCCAATCAGGAAGCTTATCACTGGCGGAGCGAAGCATACAAAATGCTCGGGCAGTTTGAAGCTGCCCAGAGTGACTTCAAATCGGCAGTACGATTTGATTATGACGAGCAAGATTGAGATTCAGGTAGGAATCATTTCGAGGTGCCACTGTTGCGTATTCGATTGATGGGTTACTTGCCCGGAGCTACGCGCGAAGGCTATGGCCAGTTTACTTTCATATGCTTTTCCGAAAGTTTCTAGCACAAGCTGATCAGGTGCGTGAGCACTTATTTTCGTCGAGGCGATCGAGAATAGACTATTATGGGGGTACAGATTGCCTGATTCGGATAGTTAAAATCCCGAGTCATGCAAAGCCACAGTGTTTCAATGAAAAAGAAGCTCTTACTCGTCGACGATGACGATCATATCCGGGTTGTCGCTAGGGACCGGTTCAACCTTCTGGTTCGAATTGCGACTTGCCTCTGTGGCAAGTCCACGCTTCACCAAAAAGAGGGCTAATTCTTTGCCTGACCAAACCCCTTAGTAAAACTCCTTCTCAATCCACGAGACCCATTTGTCACTTCGATTTACACTCTGCAAGTTCGGTAATCAGTTCAGCCAGCCGTTCACTAAATGCCGTTGTTTTAGTGACAAATTTGCTCGGTCCAAGTTGCAATTGTGTTTTTTCTCTTTCCGAAAGATCAAGAGAAGTATGGACAATCAAAGGCAACGAGCAAGTCGATGGGGTTCGACGCAATTCTGCGATAAGTTCTCCTCCGGTCATATCAGGCAGCCCTATGTCGAGGACTAAAACGGTGGGTACGCAGTCTTCGATCATTTTCAGCGCCAGTGCTCCACTTCTTGCCGATCGCACCGAGAACCCGGCAATTTGCAGCTGTAGTGACATTACTGTATTTAGCAATTCGTCATCTTCAACAATTAAAATGTCTATTTCGTGAAGAACAGTATTATGTGACATCACTCAGCTGGCTCCACTGCTTTAGGGCTTGCCTGTTTGGGCAAAGATACTCGAAAGATTGTTGTTTTGTTTGGTTGGCTCTGGCATTCAATAGTTCCGCCATGCGCTTCTACAATTTGTTTGCATAAATAGAGTCCAAGTCCACTCCCGCCGCTATATCGTTTGCCCGCCGCGCCTTGAGAAAATCGCTTAAACAAGTGTGACTGTTCGTTGAGCGCTATGCCCGGACCATTGTCCTCAATTTCGATAATTGTGTCGGCGCTCTGGCTAAACAGCCTTACGCCTATGGTGCCGTAGTCTGGCGTGAACTTCAACGCGTTGTCCAGCAAATTCTGCACCACCCTCTCTATGCTTCTGACATTCGCTCGCACCAGCATCTTGTCTGGCAATTCATTGATCAACTCGATTGAACGAAGGTCTGCAAAAGCGGCAATTCGACTTAAGCATCCAACAATCGGGGGCACCAGATCACAGTTGGCCATTTCTAGAGCACTAACATCTTTCTCCAGGCGGTAAACGTCGAGCAGGTCCTCTATCAGAGTCAGGAGTCCATAATTACTTTCTTTTAGGCATTGAAGCATATCATGATGTCTGCGGCTGATCTCTCCCAAACTTCCTTCGACAAAGAGTTCAAGTAATCGATTGGCAGCGATCAGGGGGTTCTTCATATCATGCGTAAGAGTGGCCATGAAATCTTCTCTCTCCTGCATAATTGCCAGTAAGCGTTGCTGCTCTTCTTTTTCCTTTATATCGGTGATATCGGCCACGGTGCCCATCATTCGAATGACAGCCCCTTGTTCATCTCGGAAATTCTCTCCCCGCACCGAAATCCAGCGTTGTGCCTGATCATCTGCCCTAATGATTCGACACTGCAACCTGAAGGCTCCGTGTTCGAGGCCTGATTGGAATGCTTGCTTGGCTGACGCAGCGTCTTCCGCCAAAACGTGACTTGTAAAAATGTCAAAATTCCAGTCAGGTAAAAGCTCCTTGTGTCCGAAAATCTCGTCGTGTCGCAGAGACCGCCAGACTGAATTTTTTACCAGATCGAAGTCCCAGACTCCGACTGCTGCCGCCTCCAGAGCCAAGCTCAGTCTTAGTCTGGAGTTCGCAATCTCCTCTTCCGCCAGCTTGCGATCTGTAATATCACGGGTTACCTTGGTAAATCCATACAGTGCACCATCAACACCGAGCACAGGAGTGATAACGACATCTGCAAAAAAACGTGAGCAATCTTTCCGCACTCGCCAGCCTTGGCTTTCGTGACTGCCCTGAGCCATGGCCATTTTGAGTGCGGAGTTAGGAAGTCCCAGCTTCTGATCTTCAATCGTATAAAATACGGAAAAGTGCTTGCCAATAATTTCCGCGGCCTCATAACCTTTGAGCTCCTTGACGCCCACGTTCCAGCTCAATATGAGACCATTAGCGTCTAACATGAAGATTGCGAAATCCTTTACTTGAGAGACAAGCAACCTGTAGCGCTCCTCGCTTTCCTGAAGCACTCGGAGCGTTTTTTTGCGGTCAGTAATATCGTGATCTATTGCTGCGGCACCGGTTATAGTTCCGTCTGGTCTCACAATTGGCGAGATTGTGGCAGATACGTCTATTCTCTCTCCCGTCTTACTTATGCGAACAGTTTCCTTATTTCGAATACTGTCGCCGTTTTTGAGGACTGTTAGGATCTCGTCTAGCTCTCCAGTGGACTCCGGTGGAATAATTATGGCGATTGATTTCCCTGTCGCTTCCGCCGCCGAATATCCAAAAAGCTTTTCTGCTCCTTTATTCCAACTGGTGATTGTTCCGCTGAGTGTCTTGCCAATAATCGCATCGGAGGATGCTTCGACAATCGCCGCCAATCTCCCATCTGCTTCTCGCGCGATGTGCCTTGTCATTGCAAAGTTTAAGGAGCGGCCAAGAGACGCAGCATCTACAGAGTTCTTTGGTAAATAGTCTTCCGCACCATATTTTAACGACTCCAGAGCGACATCAAAATTGGTCGTCCCGCTCAACACAATCGTGGGGACCTCTGGTGCGTAGAGGTGCATCTTTTTCATAGTGTCAACGCCTTCGCTGTCGGGCAATGATAAATCTAGAAGTATGATGCTGATGCCACCACGCAGTAATCGACTGCGCGCTGTTTCGAGAGAATCACAACGTTCCATTGTCAGCCCTGCAGCTTTGTAAATGGCAAGATGATGATCTATCAGCTCGAAATCATCTTCGTTATCCTCGACACAAAGAAGAGTGTATGCGGGAAAGTATTTGCCAATCGGTAAGGTTTGCATGTTTATCTCGCAGGTAGTGGCAAGTTTAGGTCCAATTGCCCTCTTATAGGATGGCTAAACTAAGTCGACAATTTATCGACAACTCACTCCATGTGAATAGGATGAGCTAATTTGGCCCAATAAGTTCCCGATTTGGAGCAAGATTAGGAATTGGGCTGTAAGCCTGATTTGATATTGATGTCATCCAATGAGGCTCTGACGTCCTTCATCGACTGCGGACGTAACGCTGGGTCTTTTGCCAGCATTTGCGAAACGAGGGCTTCCAGTTCCGGTAGAATCTGGTACTGACTGCAAGCGGACGAAATTGTCGGTGGCGTTGACTGCATTTGTTGCGCAATTACCTCCATCGCCGAGTTGCCGCTAAAGACACATTGCCCGCTCAACATCTCAAAAAGAATGCAACCCAAAGCGTAAACGTCACTGCGGGCATCACATGGTTTACCCGCACATTGTTCCGGCGGCATGTAAGATGCCGTACCGCTAATGAAATATCGATCCGTCAGTTTTGTCTGGGCCGATGATGTCTCAGGCGCCATCACCTGTACAAGTCCGAAGTCAACTAATTTCACCGTTTCCAGCCACGGGGGGCCGGCAATCAACACGTTACTTGGCTTCAGGTCACAGTGAACTATGCCATGTGCGTGCGCTTCTGCCAAACCGTCACAGATTTGCAGACTGAGATGAATAACTCGTGCCAGCGAAAGATGATGTTCTGCCTGCAGAATGTCTGCCAGGCTAGTGCCAGCTATGTACTCCATGATCAGGAAAGGCTCTCGGTTGGCACTAATGCCAAAATCATAAACATCGACAATGTTCTTATGATGCAAACTGGCAATCGACATTGCTTCTCGCTGAAAACTCCGCATCACGAACCGATCCTCTGAGACCTCGGGATGCAAAAGTTTTAGCGCAACTGTTCGATCCATGTACATGTGTTTGGCTTTGAAAACAGCCCCCAGACCACCAGAACCGATCAATTCCTGCACCAGATATTTTTCACCAAAAATATTGCCGTCACCGATATTGTCGATGAAGGCTGTTAACCATTCGTTTAGGCGTCCGCGTTCTTTGTCTTGAGTTGTATCATCGCTCGCGCTCTTGTTCACAAATCGACTCATGATCTCATGCATAATCCGAGATATGTTCTCTTTTGTCGTTTTCAAGTGAGAAGCTATCTGCTCAGTATCCATATTCGACATAATAAGAGTCAAAATTTCGAGTTCCTTTTCGGACATTCTCGATGGAAACTTATCATCTACTTTTTGGGCCGCGAGGACAGAATTTGCAATTTCTGGGTCCAACCAAACTTCACCTTTCATGACAGCCGAGATCGCGTTGGCGACCTGTTCCACTGGCGTGCTTTTAACACAGTAAGCATCTGCTCCCGCGCCAAATGCTGCCGAAATGGCTGAGGGATTGGTTTCTGCTGTAAACATAACCACTCGCGTTCGCGGAAGTTCCTGCTTGATCTTCCAGGTCGCCTCGATACCGTCGATACTCGGCAAGCCAATATCCATCAAAATCACATCAGGCAGCAGGCGCAGCGCCGCTTTTATCGCAGTTTCGCCGTCCCCTGCTTCTCCTACGATTTTGCAGCAGCTCTGCTCTTCTAAGCCAACCCGCAGTCCGAGTCTTAAAAGCTTGTGGTCTTCGACCAGAAGAACAGAAGGGAGATTCAGCATTATTTACTCAATTGAATACTTAAATCTAGCGGCCGATAAGACTCTCAATCAAATTGAATATTGCAATTTTTCAAATTGAGCTGCGAGTGAGCGCCTTCTTACCTCGCTTACAATATACTTCCACAATTGTGCTTGCAAGGGAAGGCATACCAAGTAAATTCTCAGCCGTTGATAGTTAATTCTCGCGCTGTTCAACGTCCTTTTCTCTACCGACACTCAAGAATATTTCGGGATCCAGCACAGACTGCAACTTTCTGACACAAACAGCTTTGGCCGGAGGGCAGTTTGAGTCGACCAAGCTCGCCAGGCAGCCCGAAAATCAAACCTGAGGCTTCATAAATGCTCAATAAATGGCGGTACCAGGAGCCAGCATGCGTCAAAATAATTTTGTTATGTGCCACTGTATATGGTGTTATTGTCTGGGTGCTTCCCCCTGAGAAAGCTCGAATAAGCGTTGTCGACTTACCTTATGTCGGATGACTGACAGATGGCGCAAGCTCATGCGTCGATTAAATGGTCTTTCTCCGCAACCGAACAGTCCAGGATAGGTTCGAATCGATTCTGTCAGGCTATAGCGAACACAAATCAGTGAGCATATAAACTGAAGGCGCAAGACGCAGCAAGCATTGGCTCAGCCGCTGATATTGCCCAATCACGATCACAACAAACTGCCGTGGGTGCTTGGCATGCGTTTGATGTATAGTGTCTTGGTGTCGGGGGGACATGCGGATTTTGCGTCACCGCTTGCAGCGCAGCCCGCATTGGCTTCAAAGCCTCATTTAATTGCTACTGGCGTCGATTTTGGAGCGGGTGCGGATGGCTACGTCCTTAGAGACGGGCCGCCGGGCACGTTATCAAAAGCAATCGAGATGGTTGTAGGCGGTTCTCCGTGGATCGACTCTACATTAGCTCACCGCTAAAACCAAGCGAATTTCAATGCCGAGATGGCAGTCTCAGCTGGCTTTTTGGACGCAGACATCCACCCATTGTTGCTTGAATACCGGCTTTCGACCAAATCTAAACGGAAAGCAAGAGCATAATCACTTCTTTCATTGTCTGCGGCCGGTCTGCTGGGTCTTTCTCAAGCAATTTTCTAACGCAGATTTCCAGCTGTGATGAAAAGTTTCCTTGAGGACAGGCCGTAGACATCGGGGGCGGAGTCAATTGCAATTGTTTGGCAAATGTTTCCATCGACGTCTTGCCCTGGAAAATTCTCACGCCGGTCAACCCCTCATAAAGTATGCAGCCCAAAGAATAGATATCTGATCGTGCATCCAGGTGTTGGCCGGCACACTGTTCTGGTGCCATGTATAAAGGAGTGCCACAAATGAAGAATTTGTCAGTCGGCTGCGACTGCACATTGGAATCAAGGGATTGTATTTGTGCCAGGCCAAAGTCGACTAGCTTGGCGGTTTCAGTTAGACCAGAACCGAAAATCAGAATGTTGCTCGGCTTCAAGTCGCAATGAATTATGCCCTTGGAATGCGCTTCTGCAAGGCCGGCGCACACCTGCATCGACAGGTTTAAGAGCCTGCGCGTGGGCAATCTCTGTTCTTTGAAAATTTTTGCTAAATCGGTTCCGTCAACGTACTCCATGACCAAAAATGGCTCGTGATTGGCGCTGATGCCAAAATCATAAACGCCGACGATATTGTTATGCTGCACATTGGCAATGGCGATGGCTTCTCGCTGAAAAATACGCATGGCTAGCCGATCTTTAGCTAGTTCCGGGCGCAGCAATTTCAAGGCTACGTATCTGTCGATGTATAAATGTTTGGCTTTGAAAACCGCGCCAACTCCTCCGGAGCCCAGAAGGCTCTCAACTAAATATTTGTCCGCGAAAATTGTCCCATCATTTAGATTTTCAACGAAGAGAGTCAACCAATCGTTTGATGTGTCTAGTTCATTGCGTGGACCAGATTCCGCATTTGGTGCTTTTTGCATGTATTGCTGCACGACATTACGCATAGCGAGGGCAACAGATCCAGTCGTGGTTTCTAGCCGGGCAGCGATCTTACAATTGTCCTCTCCCTCCTTGAGCATTTGCAGTATTTTCAATTCAAATTCAGTCAGACGAACCACTGTTTTGTCGTCTTCAACAGTCTGACTGCACACAACCATATCGGCTATTTCAGGATCTAGCCATACTTCGCCGCGCATAACAGTTTCAATCGCACTGGCGATATGCTCCACAGATGTACTCTTGGTGCAATAACCGTCGGCTCCGGCTCCGAGGGCTGCCGTTATATCACCGGGGGTGGTGCGAGAAGTAAACATGACCACATGGGTTCTTGGAAGTTCCTGTTTAATGCGCCACGTCGCCTCGATGCCATCCATGCCCGGCAAACCGATGTCCATCAAAACGATTTCAGGGCGCAGTCGGTGCGTCTCGCTGACTGCCCGTTCGCCCGTAGCTGCCTCTCCCAGGATTTGGCAACATCCTAACTTCTCAAGGGAAACACTGAGCCCAAGCCTGAGCAGCTGTTGGTCTTCAACCAAGAGAACCGTTGGACTTTTCATTTGCGGCGTCTCTCCTGGAAAAATGATTGCACTTCTTCTGCTTCCTCGTCTATTCGTTTGTGATAGCTTTGGAACAGAGGTCCAACTAAGCATTTTGGTCATGTGGGTTGGTGGGTGATTGATGGAGGCAAGCATTTGGCGGTCACTGGAAAGCTCGCTACGGAAGCCCTAACCCCGGCGGATGCTTGGGCTGCTTTCATCAAGTGAACCCTTCGCGAGTGCATATGGTCGCCCGCATTCAAACTCCGAAATGTTCTTCAGTCAGAGACCAATCTCAATCCACATTTGAGCACGCAAATCAGTGCAGCGCTTGTTCGTTTGAGTTGCTGGATTCCAGTTTCCATTATGGCGCGTGCCGCCATGGTTTATGATTGCATTATAGACCTTAAGTTCGCTAGTAAAATAGCCATTTTCCCTGTTTCATCGGGTAGGTATACCTTTATGGAATAAGTAGTGTATACTCTCAAAATTTTGCCAGTTCAAAACAACACTATCTAATTTTGTCAATTTGCCTCACTAGTTTCCGGCATCCATCTGCCAAACGGAATTAGGGCAGCTACCCCGGCAAAAGCCGATGTTATGAAAGCGGTGTTATATCCGAAGTGGTCGACTAGCAAGCCCGCGACTAAGCCACTAAGCTAAGCACCGATGCCTTGAACAGCGGCAACCGCGCCTTGCGCTAAATTAAAGTGTGCACTGCGGCGAGTGATATCAGCAACTACCAGAGGTATCAGAGCGCCGAAGATGCCTGCGCCAACACCGTCCAGGACTGATTAACCAAACGCTGTTACGGCATGTTGAGAAAACCATAGTGAGCGATCGCAATTGACGCAAGATATTTGCTGTAAATGATTAGCCCGTTAAACGGACCGGCACCAATTTTGTCTACCATTGTCAGTCCCAAATAAGCGGCCACTGCACCGGCCAGTCCCCCGATGGGCGCCCACGAGGGCATTGTGCTTATTCCCTCAACGGTTGGCAACGGACGAAGGTTGATGGGCGGTGGCTCTCACGATGATACTAGATTGTTTTTGTCGAAAACCAAATGGTCGTGCGTGACTGATGCTAGAGACGTCGATGGATACGAGCAATCTGTGGATCTAACCAGGGTGCTCCACTGTTGACAGTCCGTATAGCAAGCAAAAGCTCTTTAGTCTGAGTGTCTTTGAGTCCATATCCATCGGCTCCCGCTGCTAGTGCAGCTAACATGTCCTCTCGATTGTCGTTCGACGTAAGAATGAGTACACGGGTATTTGGGAGCTTGTCTTTTATTTCCTTGGTTGCCGCTATTCCATCCATTCTTGGCATTCTGATGTCCATAATTATCACATCTGGAACAAACTCGACAGACTTGGCAATGGCACTAACTCCATCAAACGCCTCAGCAACGATTTCGATGTCGCCGAATTGACTTAGGACAGAACGAAGTCCAAGGCGAACTAATGCGTGGTCATCAGCAATCATAAGTTTAATGACCATTGGATACCTCTTCTTTGGCTATTGACTGGCTGGCTGGAAGCCGTATGACAAAAGTGGTACCAGAAACCAGCTTACTTTCACAAGTTATACTGCCATGGTGCCCTTCAACTATTTGCTTCGATAAATAAAGTCCGAGCCCACTACCACTGGTGTAACGTTTACCTGCTTCTCCTTGCCTAAAGCGCTGGAAAAGTCCCTGTTGGTCCGAGTCGCTAATGCCACCACCAGTATCAACTACGCGCAGCTCGATGGCGTCGTCAACTCGTTCAGCCGTGACGACGACCGTGCCTCCTTGCTCGTTGAACTTAACAGCGTTGTGTAAAAGATTCGTGAGAACGCGCCGCAAGCCGATAGCATCAGCTTGCATTGATACCGTTTCGGTCAGCTTGTTATGGACCACAACATCACGATCCTCAGCAAAACTAGCGATCTGCTTGACACAACTCGCAATTAGTTCCTTCAGATCAATATCCTCGTAGTGGCAAGGATACGCTAACGTCTCATATTTATAGACATCTACCAAATTTTGCACCATAGAAAGCAGAGTCCGGTTGCCGTCTCTGAGAACAGAGAGCATATCCACATAGGTTTCTGGCGGTATATCAACTGACTGGTCGCAAAGCAGATCGAATATTCTGTTAGCACCGATTAGTGGGTTTTTTATGTCATGGACAACTGTTGCTACAAAGTCATCGCGCTGCTGTTCAAGGAGCACCGTTTCTGTGCAATCTACAACTTGCGATACGGCTCCGGTAAGTTCACCTTGATCATTGGCAACCGGCCATAAAGACAAGTCCCAATGTCTCTGCTGAATGGACCGCTGATTGGGAATGGCAACTTCTAACCTGGCAATCCGCATTTGCTCGCCACTCTGGATAAATTTTTCGGCGGGTTTAAGAACTTGTTCTGGCATTATTTTTGTAAGCGGCTGGTTCAGCAGTTTCTCCAGATCACGATGTATCATCGATACAAAAGCTGCATTGGCATTAGAGACCTTAAATTCGGCATCCAATACTACGATGCCTATAGGTGCATGCTGAACTATGGCCTGCGATATCCGTTGATTGCGCTCCTGGAGATCTTTTGCCAGTTGCTCCATCCGCTTCAGCTCCGTTATGTCTGTGATGGTTCCCAACATTCGTACAGCATTGCCATCCGCGTCCCGATGCGCTTCTCCGTGCGATGAAATCCAGCGAATAGCCTGGTCGTGAGCGCGTGTAATGCGACATTCCAAGTAATAGTCCGGATTGTCGAGCGCAAGACTTATTTCCGCCTGAACAGCAGCGAGATCAGCCGGAATAACGTGAGTCAAAAACATTTCGTAAGTCCAATTTGGGAGCAGCGATTCATAGCCGAAGATTTGATCGTGCCTAAGCGACCGCCACACTTTACCGGTTATGAAATCCCAGTCCCAAACGCCCATTTTAGCTGCCTCGAGCGTTAGACGAAGCCTATTTTCGCTCTCTTGCAACGCAGTCTCCGCTAACTTACGGTCGGTAATATCAAAGCAAGCACCGCTCATCCGCAGAGGCTTGCCTTGCTCATCGAAATACACCTCGCCTTTGCATTCCATGTAACAGATGGTACCGTCTGTCCACAGTGCTCGAAATTCGAAATTGAAATCACCAGGAGTTAAGAGCACATTTTCGACTTTTTGTTTAACGCGCTGGCGATCCTCCGCATGAACGCATCCTAAATACGCATCAAAGGAAGGAACAAATTGTCCCTCAGTTACTCCGAACAATTTATACATGCCGCTTTCCCAGCGGACGACGTCACAATTTAAATCCCAGTCCCAGAGCCCAATTCTTGAGGCTTTGATCGATAGCTGCAAACGTTCGTCGCTTTCCCGCAACATTTCTTCCGTGCGTTTCTGTTGCGTTATGTCGCGCGCAATTACCGAGACAGCCTTTAACAAGCCGTCTGAATTTTTGATTGGAGCGACCGATAGCGATACGCTTATGTTGCCGCCATCTTTTTTGCGACGCGTGGTTTGATATTGGACGACATGCTCACCGCGTTTAATCTTCTCCAGTGTTGCTAAATAATCGTTAGTTTGACCGGGCGGAATGAGAATATGATTTGGCTGGCCGATTATTTCGTCTGCTGTGTAGCCGTAAATTCTCTCGGCACCGACGTTCCAACTGATAATATTGTTTTCCAAAGACGTTCCGATAACTGCAAAATCTGAGCTATCCACAACTGCTTTAAACAGCTGTTCGACTGCCAAAGATCGTTGCCTTTCTATGGCGTAGTTAATGGAACGCCCTAGCGACGATGGGTCGAGTTGTCCTTTGACGAGATAATCCTGGGCTCCTGATTTCAGAGCTTGCAAGGATAGGGCATCGTCATCACTACCGGTGAGAACGATAATAGGAACCTCAGGAAAAAACTTGATTGTCCTTATAAGCGTGTCGATTCCGGTGCTATCAGGCAACGATAAATCAAGAAAGACTATGTCGATCCTGCCTTGTGCTAATCGATTCAACCCACTACTGAGGAGGTCGGTGGACTCAACATGGATCTGTCGAGATTTCACACTCCCAAGGTGTCTGGATACAAATTCCACATCGTCAGGATTATCTTCGATGATTAGGACATTAATAATGCTGGGTACTTGCATAACTACTTTGTTGAGGGCAACTTAACTACTTCGAACCAGAAGTCTTCAATTGTTTTTGCAATTTTGACGAGTTGGCTTAGATCGACAGGCTTGCTTATATAGCAATTAGCGTGCAATTCATACGAGCGCAAAACATCTTCGTCAGACTCTGATGTAGTTAACACAATAACCGGTATTTTGCACAACCTCTTATCTCCCTTCATTTCAGCCAAGACTTCACGACCATCTTTGCAGGGCA